>DAOTYR010000162.1:0-20971 GCA_034434655.1 Chloroflexaceae bacterium | reverse complement strand
TGCGAAGAAGCGCATCGTCATCGGCAATTAACACTCGCGTCGTCATACGCCACGCTCGCAAAAGACAACAAGCCCCTCTCTACGCCGGCCCCGGCGCGAGGGAGCTTCAGTGCGATCAGATCTGGTATTCTTTTCAGCCCTCCATGCGGCTCCGCTGCACACCGCCGCAATGAAAAGAAGGTTATTCTTGTGAGGGCGCAGCCCTCCCAAACCCTCCCGCGGGTGGGAGTATGGGGAAACCCGGTTTCCCCATACCCCTCGCCAAGGGCTTATTTTCACGTTAGTATAGGGCCGCCGGGCGCGTGTGACTATGGTAAGAACGTACAAGCGTAGCCGGTTGATCTTGGATGGAACTTCTACACCGTGGCTCCGTTTACCCGGCGGATGGGCGGGTGCTGTATCGTCCCCCCCGTCTCAGTTCGTCGTAGTGCCGCTGCAAGCGGGGGTTGGGTGACCGCAGGTTCCGACACGAAACCTTTGCTTAAATAACAGGACTTACGCGGTGAAGGAGTGCGGGGAGGCGAAGCCTCCCCGCATACCCCTTTTCCCGCCCGCGGCGGCCAGGCGGCCCGGCGCGACCCCCACGGCCCTCCCGCCGCGGGCGGGCGCCAACCGGTTGGTAGAGGGCCGCAGGCCCTCCACCCCTCCCCGCCGGAAGGCGACCACGGAACTCGTGTCATGCGAGGATTGCGGTATATTCTGTATCCCGAGCATAGTATAGCACGCGGTAAGGGGCAATGATCAGCACAGGCTAATGTGAACATGGGGGAACCTGGTTCCCCCATCACCCCGTTTTCATTGGGCGGTGTGCCGCCCGGCCTGTGGGAGGGTCTGGGAGGGCTACGCCCTCGAGTGGGGGGATGGGGAAACCCGGTTTCCCCATCCTCTCACCCTGTGGGACGAGCCAGCATCGGAGGATGTGACACGCTCCTGAACCCTGGTCGCGCGGTGCGAGCGGGGGGCGCATGCAGCACCTTTCGTCGTGTCCCACTGGCCGGGGATGGGCTGCGCGACGTCTGCCCGCGGCGGGGGCGGAACCCGCGGTCGCCAGCCGCTCCGGCGATTGCCCGCGCCCGACGCAGGAGCGTGGCGCGCTGTTCTGCCCTGGTGCGTGTATGCGCAGACACCTGGTCTATAATCGTGGTATGGACGCTCCTGGCCCCGTCTTCACTTCAGCGCGCGCGCCAGTGCTGGCGAGCTACCTGGTGGCGGTCTTCGCCAGCGTGGTGGCGCTGGTTGCCACGAACCTGCTTGCGCCCCTGGTCGGGCAGTGGGGGTTCGCCCTGTTTTTGCTTGCGGTGACGGTGAGCGCCTGGCATGGCGGGTTCGGGCCGGGGTTGCTGGCCACGGCGCTCTCGGCGCTGGCAAGCCTCTACGCACTGCCGGCGTTCTTGCCGTCATCCACGCTGACAGTTGCGGCGGTTGTGCGTCTGGCCGTGTTTCTCCTCGTGGCAGTGGCCATCAGCATGCTCAGCGAGGCGCGCCGGCGTTCGGAGAGCTTCGCCCAGGCTGAGCACGAACGCTACGCGGTCATCCTCAACAGTATCGGCGACGCGGTGATTGTCACCGATGCCACCGGGCGGGTGACCGCGATGAACCCGATTGCCGAGCAACTCACCGGCTGGCGCTTTGACGAGGCGCGCCTGCGCGCCATCGGCGAGGTGCTACCGATCGTCCAGGAGAGCACGCGGCTGCCGCTGGAGGGTTCGGTCGAGGGGGCCTTGCGCGGGGGCCAGGTGGCGGCGCTGGTGCCGGGCGCGTTGCTGGTGGCCCGCGATGGTGCCGAGCGCCCTATCGAGGGCAGCGCCGCGCCGGTGCGCGTCCGGCGCGGCGGGCTGATCGGCGCGGTGCTCGTCTTCCGCGATATCAGCGCGCGGCGCGCCGAGGAACGCGCGCGCGAGGAGGCCCTGCACCGCGAGCGCGCCGCCCGCGATCAGGCCCGGCGGGCCGAACGGCGCGCGGCCTTCCTCGCTCAGGCCAGTGCCATCCTGTCCTCCTCCCTGGCCTCTGAAGAAACCCTCCAGGCGATTGCGCGCCTTGCCGTCGCCGACGTCGCCGATATGTGCGTGGTGTTCGCGCGGCAACCCGATGGCGCGCTCCGCCGCGTGGTCACCGTGCACGTCGATCCCGGCCTGGAGCAGGAGTTGCGCGCCCTGCGGTCGGTGCCGATCGATCCGCAGAGCGACCATCCCGCTGCCATCGCCGTCCGTACCGGCGAGGTCCTGCTCAATCCGCCCATCCCTGATCAGTTTGTTACCGCTGTTGCCCGTGATGCGGAACACCTGGCCCGTCTGCGCGCCACGGTGCCCCATTCGCACATTGTGGTGCCGCTGGTCGTCCGCGGAGAGGTGACCGGTGCGGTTTCATTGGGTATGAACACGTCCGGGCGGGTGTTTACCGAGGCCGATATCAGCCTTGTGCGCGAACTGGCCGGGCGGGCGGCGATTGCCCTGGAGAATGCCAGGCTGTACGAGGCGGCGCAACAGGCCATCGCTGTGCGGGACAGCTTTCTGTCTCTCGCGGTTCACGAGGTGCGCACACCGCTTGCCGCCGCCCTTGGTAACGTGCAACTGATCATCCAGCGCATCGAGCGCGCCGGTCTGGCTGACGAACGCTTTGTCCGCAATCTGCGCATTGTCGAGGGACAACTGCGGCGCCTGGCTAGCCTGGTGGATATGTTGCTCGATGTCTCGCGTCTGGAGGCGGGCCAGTTGAGCATTCAGCGCGCCCCGGTGGATCTGGTGGCCATGGCGCGCCGGGTCATCGAACGCACCGAAGGCTCCCTTGTCACTCATGTCTTGCGCTACGTCGGTCCTGCCGAACCGCTCCCCATCGAGGGCGACGCCGTGCGTCTCGAACAGGTGCTCGACAACCTGCTGCAGAATGCCGCGAAGTACAGCCCTCCCGGCAGCGTCATCACCGTGGTGGTGGGTCAGCAGCAGCAACGGGCATGGTTCGCCGTGCGCGACGAAGGCATGGGGATCGATCCGGGGGCATTGCCCTACCTGTTTGATCGCTCCTATCGCGCCCCTGACCCCTCCACCCGCGCCGTGTCAGGCATGGGTATCGGCCTCTACGTTGTGCGCGAGATCGTCGCGATGCACGGTGGAACGGTGGAGGTCGAGAGTGAGCCGGGCAAGGGCAGCACCTTTACTGTCTGGCTGCCCCGGTGATGCGCCGGGGCGGTCCAGGGGATCGCCATACTTTTGGCGCCCCTAAACCCCGGCGTCGGTCTGCGTAATTTTGCGGCGCGTTCTTGCCAAAATGCGCTCGCGGTGGTTACACTGTGGGCCATCGGCGTGGCGTCGCGGCGCAGGCCATGCCATGCGCATGCCGGGGCCTGGCGCCTACCTGTCAGCCGTCCATGCGGCTGCGCCGCACAACGCCGCAATGAACATGAGTTTGTTCTTGGGAGGGCGCAGCCCTTCCAGACCCTCCCGTGGGTGGGGGCATGGGGAAACCCGGTTTCCCCATGCCCCCTGTTCAAGCGGCAATCCGTTGCAACGAAGGTGACGGCCCCCCTCCCCAGCCCTCCCCCCGCTGGGGGGAGGGAGTCCGGCTCCTCCCCCCAGCGGGGGGAGGTTGGGAGGGGGGCTGCGGCGCCGCATGCGCGTAGGTGAGCAGCCTATGTTCACGTTAGCCCTCCATGCCGCTGCGCCGCACAACGACGGTATGAAAATAGGTTCTTCTTGGGAGGGCTACGCCCTTCCACACCCTCCCGCGGGCGGAGGGATGGGGAAACCCGGTTTCCCCATCCCCCTGCGTGCGGGCGTAGCCCTCCCAAACCCTTCCGCAGGCGGGGGTGTGGGGGAACCTGGTTCCCCCATGTTCACATCAGGTCTTTTCGTGGAGGAATGGCACATGGAACTGGTGATCTTCTCGGCCATGGACGGGTTGCAGGCGCAGCTCGAGCAGTACGGCGACCTGGCCGTCCTGGCGCCTTCGCGGCTGGAGCAAGTGGTGCGTTTGCTGGAGGACGACCGCCCGCCCGAGGCGCTATACCTTGATGATACGCGCCCGGCGGCGCTGCCCGACCTCTGGCGCATCATCACCCTGGCGCGCCGGGTTGGCGCGCGGGTGCTGGTGAACTTTAGCGGGCCAACCCGTGGGGCCCTCAACGATGCGCAGGCCGCCGGCCTGCCGGCCCTGAGCGAGCGCGACCCGGCTCGCGTGGCGGTCTGGCTCGCCGAACAGTTGCGCCTGGATCAGGCCACGCCTCCACGCCTGGCTATGGTCGCCATCGGCGCGGCCAAAGGCGGCATCGGCAAGACCTTTGCCACCTGCGTGCTGGCCGAGGGCCTGCGCCGACGCGGGCTGCGCGTGCTCGTGTGGGACAGCGACATCTCCAACCCCGGCCTGGTGCCGGCCTTTCGCATCCCCTCCAGCGCGCCGTCCTACCTGCACCTGATCCAGCGCGGCCCGGCCCACTGGGGGCCCGATGGCATCCGCCGCTTCATCTACCAGCCCGAGCACACCCGCGGCAGCGCCACGGGCTGGGGAGCGATCGATTTCCTGATCGGCTCGCATGCCGTGGCGCGGGCCGAGAACGACGTGCGGCTGCCCGACTGGCAGGGCTTCTACGAAGGCGTCGCCCATCTGGAGGGCTACGATCTGGTGCTGATTGACACGCCACCCGATTACCTGCGTCGGCCATATGCCACCCACGTGCTCCAGCGGGGCGGCGCGGTGGTGCTCCCGGCGCCGCCCGGCGCGCGCGAGCGGATGGGCGTCGGCCATCTGCTCGACCATCTGCGCGAGCACGCCCCGGAGCGCCTGGAGCAGTGCATGCTGCTCTTTATGGAGCCGGAACGGGGGGTGACGGCGACGGTGAAGGAAGTGGCGGCGCTGTTCGCCCGGCGCTACCCCCAGGTGAACAGCCTGGGCGCCCTGCCCCGCGCTCCCCGGCTGGCCAGTCTGGCCGATGAGCACGACGGGTACATCTCGATGCTCGACATCGGGCCGCACGGCCCGTTCGCCGCCGCCGTGCACCGGGTGGTCGACACCCTCTGCGGACGGCTGGGGCTGGCGCCGACCCTGCCGATGCCGCGCTCGAGCCTCTGGGCGCGCCTTAACGCCCGGCTACGCGGCGAGGGCGCCCCGGCTCCTCGCGCCCCCGCCATTGCCTGAGGAGCGTCCGGCAAGCTCTGGCACGGGGATTGGGAAATCTGGAGGAACAACCATGCCCACATCCACCCGGCGGCCCCTGCTGGTGATCGAAGACGGCGGCCTCACCGCCCTGCGGCCAGAGCCGGCCCGGGAGCGAGCGCCTGAGCCGATCAACGACCCCAACATCCTGCAGGTGGTGCGCGATGCCCTTCGCGACCGCATCAGCGCCGAACTGCTCGATCCAGTGGCCCCCGCCGCTACCCGCAACCCCGAGATCGTACGCGTGCTCCGGGCCGAGATCGGCGCGCAGATCGAACGCGGCTACGGCGCCCTGCGCGACCTGCCGACCGACGAACGCAGCCTGCTGCGGCTCTTCCAGGACGCCCTGGGCTGGGGGCCGGCCCAGCCCTACCTCGACGATGAGCGCGTCCAGGAAGTGAAGATCATCGGCGACGTGATCATGGTGCAAGAAGAAGGCGGCGACTTCAGCATCGCGCCCGAACGCTTCGCGAACCCGCGCGAGGCCCTCGACCGGGCTCTGCTGCTCGCGGCGCGGCTCAACGTGCCCCTGGATCGTTCGCGTCCCCAGGACACCCTGCCGCTGGCCCACGGCACGCGTATGCACGTCACCATCCCGCCCTGCACCCCCGAGGGCACGGCGCTGATCTGCATCCGGCGGGGGCGCCGCCACGCCTGGCGCCTCGATGATGTGCTCCGACGCGACGCCTGTAGCCCCGCGGTTGGCGACCTGCTCGGGTTGCTGGTGCGCGCCCGCTGCTCGTTCCTCATCGCCGGCGAGACCGGCAGCGGCAAGACCGCCCTGCTGGAAGCGATCGTCAATTCCTGGCCCGGCGAGCCGCACGTCATTACCATCGAGGATAACACCCTGGAGATCAACGTCCGCCACCGGGCCTGGACCCGCGAACTCGTCCAGACGGCGGTCGAGCGGGGGGCCTTTGGGCGCGCGGCCCGCGAGGTGCTGCGGCAGACGCCCTCGCTCGTCGCGCCGGGCGAAACCCGCGCCGAAGAGGCCGGGGCCATTCTCGCGGTGGCGGTGAGCGGGCATGCCGTGGTCACCACCATTCACGCCCGTTCCGCCGCTCGCGCGGTGCAGCGGTTCGCCGACTGCGCGGCTATGCCCGGCGCCTACATCTACGAGGGCCGCCGCGACAACGCGCTGGAAGATCTCTGCGACAACTTCCACGTGGTCATCCACCTGGAGAAAACCGCTGGTCGGCGCTACATCAGCGAGGTCGCGCTCCTCGACGGCGCCGAAGCCGGCGGCGAGCGGTCGCGCCCACGGATGATCGAACTGGCCCGCGCCGAGGTCGCAGGCGACGGCCTGACCTGGCGCGTCGCCGCCCGCGTCGAGGGCCAGACCCTGGTCTGGGACGGCTCCGAGCGCACCCCCACGGCGCTGCGGCGCCGGCTGGAGTTGCTGCGCCTCCAGACGCCAACGCCGGTTGCCGCTACCGGTCAGGTAGCGGTGGAGACCAGCGTCGCCCGGGCCGATACCGCGACGAGCGCCGGTGAGACGGGGCAGGCCCTGGCGATCCTCGAACGGGCCTGGCGCGACCGGCGCGATGAGCGACTGGTCGCCGCCGCGCAACGGGCCATCCAGACCGACTTGCGCCTGGCGCAACGTCTGGCCGGGCAGGCCCGGGCTGCCGAAACGGCGGTGCGGGGGGCGCTGGCGTCCGGCGACTGGCCGGCGGCGCGGGACGCCTACGCGGCGCTTGCCGCCAGCCTGCCACTCTTCGCTGCCCATACGCCCACCGGCGGCTGGGCGACCCTGGAAGCCCTGATCGCCGCGGGTGAGGAGAACGACCGGCTGGCCGGCGAACGGATCGCGCAGGCCCGCGCGGCCCTGGAGCGGTCGCGCCCCCGCGATGCCGCCGACCTGCTCGCGTCCCTCGACCCGGGGCGCCTCTCGCCGCCGCTCGCATTGGATCTACTCCAGACGCGGCGCGAGGCCCTGCTGGCATTGCAGGCCAGCGGCGAGGTCGGAGCGGCGGCCCTGGCCCCGGTTGAGGCGGCCATCAGCGCCCTTGAGCAGAGGAGGAACGCATGAACCCGCTTACCACCCATCCCGAATCGGCCTGGCTGGTGATGGCAACCGCGCCGGCCCTGGCCGCCGCAGCCATCCTCGTCATCGCCTTGCTGCTGCGCCGGCCCCTGGCGCTCCTCGTGGCCCAGGCGCGCCACCGCAGCCGGCGCCCGCCGAGTCGCCTGACCAGCGCGCCGGCGCTGGTGTGGACGCCTGAGACCCTTGCGCCCGAACGGCTGGTGGCCTGGTGCCTGGGGATGGCCCTGGCTCTCGCGGTGACACTCACGCTGATCGCGCCCCTGCACCTGGCCCTGTTGCTGGGCGCGCCCCTGACGCTCCTGGCCGGCTGGGGGCTGCTCGTCGCGGCGGAACGCCGCTACGTGGCCCGCCTGGAGACGGAACTGACGGCGGCAGTGGGACGGCTGGGCGCGTTGCTCAAAGGGGGAGCCAGCCTTCGCACCGCCCTTGAGCAGATCGTCGCCGAGTTGCCTACCGGCCCCCTGCGCGCCGAGTGGAACTTCCTGATCACGCGCCAGGGAGCGCCCCTGGACGATGGCATCGCCACCCCTCAGCAGGTCATCGCCGCCCTGGCCGATCAGACCCCCTCGCGCCGCCATGCCACCCTGCTCAACCACCTGGGGGCGGCGGCGGCGCAGCCCCTCGACGTGCTGACCCGCCGCTGCGAGGCGGCCTACGAGGCGCTGCAGGCCATCGAGCGGCGCCGCGACGAAGTGGCCACCGAACTGGCCCAGGTGCGCTACAGCGGCGTGGCAGTCGGCCTGGCCGGGATTGGCATGGCGCTGTACCTCGTCTGGAGCCAGTGGGAGCGGGTGGTGCAGGCCTATTCCACCCCCGCGGGCGTGCTGGTGGGCCCGCTGGTGATTGGCGCCCTGGGGTTGCCCATCGTCGGCGGGGTGCTGCTCGCTCGCTTCGAGGATGTCGATTATTGATCGGACCTACGCGGTGCAGGGGGATGGGGAAACCTGGTTTCCCCATCCCCCTGCTCGAGGGCCAGGTCCTCCCAGGCCCTCCCGCGGGAGGCGCGCTGCGCCCAGGGGTGGTAGGTGAGGCCAGGGCACGAACCATATCCAACCAACGGAGGAACTCCCATGCCTGATCTATTGATCGTTCCCGGAGCGCCGTACTGGGCACTTTCACTGGCCGGCGCGCTGCTGGCCCTGCTCGGCCTGACGCTGAGACGCGGCGCTCTGGCGCCCGCGGTCGCGCTTGTCCGCGCCGAACGGCTCGATGCGACCGGGCGGCTGGTCGCCGGCCAGATTGCCGGCGGCGTCGTGGCGGCGCTGTTGCTCCTGGCTGCCAGTGTGGGCGGCGCGCGCGACATGCCGCGCGCCTTGCTCCTCTGTGGCGCGCTGGGGGCCTATCTCGGCCTGGGGTTGCTGCTCCCACGGCTGCCGGAGCGACGCCGCGAACGCGAGGCCGCGGCCCTGCGCCGGCTGACGCCGGGCTTCGTGGCCTTCGTGCGCGTGGCCCTCGGCAGCTTCGAGGCTCCGATCGAGATCATGCGCCGCTACGTGGCGCGCCCGTATCCCCGTCTCGCGCCGATGCAAGCCCTGGTGAGCGAGGCGTTGGACTTGAGCGCCGATCTGCGCCTGCGCCCCTTCGCCGCCCTGGCCCACGCCGCCCGCGACCGCGGCTGCCGCGAACTGCTCGATGTCGCGCGGGCACTGGCGCAGGCCGAAGCCGAGGGCAGTCCGGTCGAGCGTGTGCTGGCGGCGCACCAGGCCACGTTGACCCTGATCCTGCAAGGGGAGTTCAAACGAGCCGTGCGGCGACGCACCCTCTACCTCTTACTGATGGTCGCCGTCAGCCTGGTGGTGGGTATCCTGATCAACCTGCTCTTCGTGATGACCGCTGGCGGCAGCCTGTTTACCCGCCTGGGGTGACGCCCACCGGCGCTTCGCCTGAGGCGGCGACCCGCTCGCTCGACGCGGCGACCGCGGGCCACCGCGTGGCCAGGAGCGCCGCCCCTGACAGGAAGCCGAGGAGCAGCATGCCGTACAGCTTGTAGGAGATGCCCAGCAGGCTCAACACGCCCGTCACCGTTCCGTTGAAGAACGACCACTGGTTGCCGTAGGCGATCAAGGCGAAGCTCAAGCCGAGCGCCAGCAGGAACCCCAGGGGCGCCCGCCGTCCCTGTAGGTGCAACAGCATGGCGGCGAAGGGGAGGACCAGCAAGGTCTGGTAGTGCATCCAGGCAGCCGGGACGCACAGCACCATGAGTAGGAGAAAGAGACCGTATTGCAGGGCGAAGGCCGGGCTGCGCCCGTCGGTGGGGATCAGGGCAAGCGCGCACACGACCAGCGCCGCGCTTGCCGACAGCGCCGTGCCCAGCAGCCGCAGCGTCTGGTCCTGAAAAATAGTTGCCGACATCGGTGAAACGGCGAGCCGGGCGACAAATCCCGAAAGGGTCTGGTTCTCGATCCAGGCGGTGGTGCCGCCGATCTTCGGCAACACCTCAAACAGGTAGACGCGGTGCATCTCCCAGCCCATCACCGCGACGGCGAGCGCGTTGAAGAGCAGCATCCCCAGGGCGAAGCCCCATAGCCCGGCCCAACGGCGCTTGAGCACGAAGAAGGCCAGCAGTGCCACCGGGTAGAGCTTGAACAGGGCGCCGAGGGCCACCAGCGCCCCCGCAAGACCATCGCGTTCCGCGCGCAGCGCCCAGAGCGCCGCGGTCAGCGCGAACAACAGCACCAGGTCAATCTGCCCGAAGGCAATGGTGTCGGCCAGGGGGCGAAAATTGAACACGATCAGCAGGGCCGCGGCGCTCAACGAGAGCAGGGGCAGACGCCACATCCGCAGCCAGAGCAGGGCCGTGGCGATGATCAGGGCGACGTTTATCACCCGGTGGGCCACCAGCACGCTCTGGCCATCGAAGGCGCGCACCAGCGGCACGAAGAACATCCCGTAGAACGGCGGCACCTTGAAGACATGGCCGAAGTGATTGGTCGCCACCGCCTCCAGGTCGTAGAGCGAGCCGCCGTTCACCCAGGCGCGCGCGCCGCGGAAGAGGATCCAGAAGTCGGGGGCCTGGCGGGTGAAGGCATACCACAGACTCCAGCCCAGGTGCAGCCCCGCGGCGGCAGCCAGCGCCACCAGGGCGATCCGCGCGCCACGGGTTCGCCCTTCGCCAGGGGGCAGGCGGCGGCCACGCAGCACCCACCAGAGCGGCCAACCCGACCCCAGCGCGCCCGCCAGCGCCACGCCCACGCCGACCGTCCAGGACGAGGGGCCAAGGGAGGTAGCGCCATTCCAGACCATGAAGCGCTGGTAGAGGACGGCCATCCAGTAGGCTACGGCCAGCACGATCGCCGCATGCTCCCCCGCGACTAGCAACCGGGCGCCAGATCCGCCAGGGCGCCCGGAGGCCACGGGGGTTAGTGGCACGAGCAGGCGAATGATCAGCACCCCCAGGCAGGCGATAGCGGCGAGAGCGACGAAGTGCTCAAGGTACGGCAACACCTCCAGGGATCGCGCCACAATACCCAGGGCGATGAGGGCTGCGCCGGCGACTGTGCTGAGCAATGCCGCGCGGCTGCCGGCCCCGGCGAGGCGCAGCGCGGCATAGGTAACGGCGCCAATGCCTAGCGCGCACAGGGCGAGCCAGAGGCAGGGCAGCAGCAAGGCGCCACCCTGGGGAATGAGCCGCGCGTCAAAGACCACCACCCCCAGGTGGCGCCCGTCGCTCACGATAAGAGGAGCGTCGCTTAGGAGATCCACCTGCATCACATCACTGGCAGAGAGCCGCGACGGTAGCAGGATGTGGTAGTTCCGCGGGAGATAGTCGCGCAGGATGAGGGAGGTTACCTCGGTGTCGTCTATGATCAGCCTGACGACCGGGGGAGCGGAACGTTCGGGGCGGCTGTCAAGCAACGCCAGCGCGAGAACGGAGGGAACGCCGGCGGGCGGGCGGGGCAGAAGCAAGGTCGAGTCCCCATCGGTCCAGCGCATGGAACGCCCGCCCAACTGCTCCGGCTCGTGGAACCCCCGGACGAAGCGATGATCGTTGCCCCCCACATCAATGGTGAGGGGCCAGGCGAGGACATAGGCTGCCCAGAGGATCGCCAGGGCGATGGTGGCGGCCAGGAACGCGCGGAGCGCCTCGGCCAATAACGGAGCGACCCTGGCCCTCCTGGTCGGTGTATCAGATACAGCCTCTGTCATAGGTGGCACAATCCCTCCTCATCCTGCGCGCTGGCCGCCCGATTATACCCTGATCTCACACCCTAACGTGAAAATAGGCTCTCGGCGAGGAGGTGGGGAAACCGGGTTTCCCCACGCCCCCGCCCCGCCGGGGAATGGGGAAACCGGGTTTCCCCATTCCCCGGCCCGCGGGAGGGTGTGGGCGGGCGCCGCCCTCCCGGCAACAACCTTTTTTCATTCCCGTTGGGGTGCGGCATAGCCGCGATAAACTGCTCTTAACAAGAGCCGCTGCTTCCGGTACAATGCCGGAGTTGCGCAACGTTGCTTCGACACGGCTTACCGGGAGCATCCATGGCCCATCATTGCACCACCCATTTTGCTCGCCTGTTGTGTCTCATGACCCTGGTCGCCATCCTGATGCCTGTCGCTGCGCTTGCGGCTGCGCCCGGCAAGGTCAGGGCCGATCCCCGGCAGACGCGCCTGCCGCGCGTCATGGTTGAAGGTGAGAGGCTGATCGCCGGTGGAACGCCCTTCGAGGTGCGCGGGGTCAACTACACCCATACCACGACGACCCCGCCGGGTTGCCCGGAGTTGCACTTCGGCGCCGACAGCCGCTGCCCCTGGGACCAGGCGGCGATTGATGCCGACTTCGAGCGCATGCGCGCGCTGGGAGTGAACACGGTGCGGGTGTTCCTCAACTACTACGTCTTCGGCGGGGCCCGCGCCGACACGCCCGGCTACGCGATCGAACCAGCGCTCGACCACCTGGAGGCGCTCGTCGAGAGCGCCAACCGGCACGGGATGTACGTCATGCCCGTGCTGCTGGCGAAGTACCCGCAGGATCAGTTCACCCCGGAGGGCTTCGCGCGCGCCCTGGACTGGCACGTGCGGCCCGTGGTCGGGCTTCTGGCGGGCAAGAGCGGCATTCTGGCCTGGGATCTCTTCAACGAGCCTGACATCGGCAGCCCGATCGATCAGCGCTGCTGGGATTGGGACAACCGCGACTTCCCCCTCTGCGTGCAACTCGCCGAAGCGCGGATCGCCTTTCTCACGCGGCTTCACTACGAAGTGAAGTGGATCGATCCGCTGCAGATGACCACCATCGGCATGGCCTTCGCCAAGAGCTACTTCCGTCCCGAGGCGGTGCCATCACCGCTGGCCGGACTGGTGGATGTCTACTCGTTTCACTACTACGATGACGACCCCTACGACTCCGGGCGCTACGTCGCCCACTGGTACTACGGCGAAGGCTTGCCGCGCGACCTCGAACGGGGCATCGCCGAGTTGCGCGCCCTGGGCCGGGACAAGCCGGTGGTCGTCAGCGAACTGGGTTTTCCCAGTGGGCAGGGCTACCGTCGCGACACAGGCGAATTGCGCCGCGACCTGCGGATCGGGCTACAGGCCAGCCGCGACGCTGGCGCCACGGGCGTAATCCTCTGGCCGTTCCAGCCCACCCCGGAGGAACTGGTCGGCGACCTGTTCACGGCGCCATAGCAGCCAGCGTTGAGCATGGGGAACCTGGTTGACCCGCTCATCTCCAGGCGGCGTTGGGGGCGCTGGCGCTTGCCTGTGTCCCTCCAGCCATCCGTGCGGCTGCGCCGCACCCCGACGGGATGCACAAAGGTTGTTCCTGGGAGGGCTGCGCCCTCCCAAACCCTCCCGCCGGCGGGGGCATGGGGAAACCCGGTTTCCCCATGCCCCTGCCCCAGCAGCTTATTTTCACGTTAGGGATCAGATCCCCAGCACCTCGCGCACCAGCGGGTACAGGGAACTCTCGCGCAGCGCCAGCGGATCGACCGTTCCCGCGTAGACCTGGTCGGCCAGGGCCCGCTCCTTCATCGCGACAAGCTCACGCCCCTGCACGCGATCGCGGAACGCGCCGTGCTTGAGCAGCAGGGCCGCTTCGTTGCGCGGCGCAAGCCGCCCCGCAAACACGCGGTGCGGCGCGCGCGCCTCGAGGCCGAGACCGTCGCAGCGGTCGAGCAACTCGCGGTCGATCTCCTGGCGGTAGATCGGCTTCACCGTGGGTTGATCGCGGTAGAGATCACGGTAGTAACTGACCGGATAGTTGCCCAGCCGGGCCAGCAACTCGTTGATGCGTATCCAGTGTTGCTCGTTGGGAATGTGCAGGTAGTCCCAGACCACAAAGTCGACGTCAGCGTCGGCGCAGGCTCGCACCAGCGAGCGCAGCGCGGTCTGGCGGTCGGTGACATAGGGAATAATCGGCACGATCGCCACCCCGACCGGCACACCGGCGCGCTTCAACTCGCGCAGCATTTCCAGCCGCAGCGCGGGCGAGGGAGCCTTGCCCTCCAGCCGTTCACTCAGGTGCGGATCGGCGGTCACCAGGGTGGTCATCACCACGGCCAGGCTGCGCTCGTTCATGCGCTGGAGCAGGGGCTTATCCTCCAGCACCATGGCGCTCTTGGTGAGCAAGAGACAGGGTTGCTCACGTTCGGCAAGCACCTGCAGCGTCTGCCGGGTGAGGCGGTAGATCTGCTCTGCGGGTTGGTACGGATCGCTGAGGGCGGTGATGGCGATCAAGTCGCCGCGATCTACGCCTTGCAGCTCGACGGCGAGGCGCTGGGGCAGGTCGAGTGGAACGTGGATCCGTTCGTTCAGCGGCCGTTCCTGGTAGATCCAGCTATCGCAGTACGGACAGCCCAGTTCGCAGCCGGTGTAGACGCTGAGGGTGTAGCTGGAGAGAAAAAACTCGTTGATCGTTGGCCGCCGCGGACTCAGGGCCGGGCGCTCTGCTAGCGTCTCACGAATATAATAGGCCATGGGGCACCTGTCCACCTGTGCGGCTTGCATGCAGGGCTGTGGCAACGTCTTTGGGGCTTGCCCCCAACCCCGGGGATCGGGTTGGTGTTCCAATCCCCCCGCGGGAGGCAGACGTTGCATCGGCCCCGGGCTTGCATGAGACCATATTCGATTGTAACAGCATCCGGGCGAAGCGCAAGGCGCTTGCGCCTCCGGGGCATCGGCGCTACAATCGCGCCGCTATGAGCCACGGACCACCGCGCGTCGCCGCGATTGTCGTCAGTTACAATACCGCCGCCCTGCTGCGCGACTGTCTGGCTTCGCTGCGCGATTGTACGCTGCCGCTGCGCGTGGTGGTGGTAGACAACGCCTCGCGCGACGGCAGCGCGGCCCTGGTGCGCAACGAGTTCCATGAAGCGGAACTGCTTGCGCTGGAACACAACCGCGGGTTCGCCGGGGGCATCGCGGCCGGTCTGGCCCATCTCGAGGGCCGCAGCGCGGGCGCATGCGCCGATGACGCCAGAGCCTCCTTCCCGGGCAGGACAATCTCGCGTTTCCATCTCTCGATCCCCTATGTGCTCATCCTCAATCCTGACACGGTGGTGCATCCTGGCGCGATCGAGCACATGGTCGCCTTCCTGGAGGCTCACCCGCGAGTTGGATTGGTAGGACCGCGGCTGCTCAACCCCGATGGCACGCTGCAACCGGCGGCGTTTCGCTTTCCGACCCTGCTGATGACCGCGCTCGACCTGTTCCCGCCGGGCGAGGTGCTGCCGGGGCGGCTGTATGGCTCCTGGTGGCACGGACGCTACCCGCAGGAGCGGGGCGAAGAGCCCTTTCCGATTGATCACCCCCTGGGCGCGTGCATGCTTACCCGCGCCGAGGTGCTGGCGACCATCGGCGCCCCGGACGAAGCATACTTTATGTACAGTGAAGAGATCGAGTGGTGCTGGCGCATCCGGCAGGCCGGCTGGGCGATCTGGCAGGTACCGGCGGCGCGGGTGACCCACGTGGGTGGCGCGGCCACCACCCAGGTGCGCTGGCCGATGCTGGTGGCGCTCTGGCAGAGCCGTGACCGGTTCGCCGCCATGCGCGGCCCGCCCCGGCGCCTCGCGGCCCACCGGGCCATCGTGCGCGCCGGTATGGTGCGGCTGACCCTTCGGGCCTGGCGCGTCTATCTGCGAGGGCGCATCGATCGGGACGAACTGCGCGCGCGCCTGCTGGCATATGGGCGGATCTTTCGATTCTAACGTGAACATAAGCCCTCGGAGAGGGGGATGGGGAAACCGGGTTTCCCCATCCCCCCGCCCGCGGGAGAGTTTGGGGGCGCAGCCCCCGAGCAGGGGGATGGGGAAACCCGGTTTCCCCACGCCCCCACCCGCGGGAGGGTTTGGGAGGGCTGCGCCCTCCCAAGAAGAACCTCTTTTCATCCTGTTCGTGTGCGGCGGAGCCGCATGGACGGCTGGGAGCGCGGGCATCTTGCCCGTGTAGACGCGACTGAGGGCGGGACGCCCTCGCTCCCAGGCGCTGGTGTTACCCCAGGTGTGAACAGGTACCGTATCGGGAACGCCTTGCATCCGTAGCGTTCCGATGCTATAGTAGCAGTGAACTGGCAACAACCGTTGAGTTGGCGGCCTCAAGGTAGTGCCGGTATCTGAACAGGATTATCAGATGTATGAGGTGGAGCCAGGGAGATTTCCCGGTGTTGCGCTTGTTCCTCTACCCCTGGTCACCGGTAACGCGCGTCGGCGGCACGATGCGATGACTGGCGCTGTTGGGCCAATGAGCACGACGCGCCCGCGTAGTCATCGCGCCCCGATTCGCGTTCTGCGACCGCTGGCGCTGCATTGCAGCGCCCCGATGGGTAGCCCCATGCCAACCCCGAAGTATCTCCTGCCTGCCTTACGACCCACAACACAGGAGCAGATCAACAACCAATGTACGAGCAACGGCGACCCGACGTCGCAGTCTTCATTGACTTCGAGAACGTCTACGTAAGTGTCCGCGATAAGCTGAACGCAAATCCGAATTTTGAAGCGATTATGGACCGCTGCGGCGATCTTGGCCGCGTGGTCATCTCGCGAGCCTACGCCGACTGGTACCGCTACCCCCGCGTCACGAGCGCCCTCTACGCGAACGCGATTGAGCCGATCTACGTGGCGACCTACTACTACGACAAGGACATGGGGCGCACCGGCCGGGCGATTAAGAACAGCGTCGATATGAACCTGTGCATCGACGCGATGAAGACGCTGTTCACCAATCCCAACATCAGCCGGTTCGTGCTGGTAACCGGCGACCGCGATTTCATCCCCCTGGTCAACAGCATCCGCCAGCAGGGGAAGGAAGTCTACATCATCGGTATCGGCGGGGCGGCGAGCACGCACCTGGCCCAGAGCGCCGATGAGTTCGTGTTCTATGAACAACTGGTTGGCAAGACGCCGGGCGGTTCCGCCGCCGCTACGGCGATTGCCGGCCGTGCCACTGAGTTGAACCGCAGCCCCGAGCCGGTCCTCGAGCCGCCCCTCGAGCCGCCCCGCGAACCGGTGGTTGAGTCTCCCCCCGCGCCAGTCGCCGAACCCGATATCTACGATGTCCTGGTGGAGGCCATCCACCTGGTGCGTAAGCGTGGCTATGTCTCCACCCTGGGCTCGATCAAGCTGGTCATGAAGGAACTGATGGGCGGCGACTTCAAGGAGAGCCGCTACCGCGATCTCAATGGGCGTCCCTTCGCGAAGTTTAAGGACTTCGTGGTTGACGCCGAGAAACGCGGCAAGGTGCAGATCTTTACGAACGGCACGGTCAACGAGGTCTTCCTTCCCGGTGAGGACCCGTATAAGCTCTCTCAGTTCGCCGCCGCCCTCAGCGAAGAACTGCCGGTCGAGCCGGTGATGGATACAAGCGTCCTGACCAATGGCCGCAAGGAGTTGTCACGCACGATCAGCGCCGCGATTGTCGTGGAGTCGGGCGCTCCCACGGGCGGGCGTCGCCGCCGGCGCCGCTCGCGCCGCAGCCAGAACACAGGCGCGCCCGTGGAGCCGCTCGATGTCCAGGAGGTTGAGGCCGACCTCGATGAACTCGACTATACGCCGCCCATCGAGGCGGAGCCAAAGCTCCTGGAGGAGGGACTCTTCGCCCTCGATGAACTCGAGCAGTCGGTTGAAGATGTCGCCCTCAGCGTCGAACATCTGGCCGACCAGATCGCCTTCGCGGTCGAGCACATGGCAGAGGAGATCGGTGACGTCGCCGCGATTGCGCCCCCCGAGGAGCCTGCCCTCGATGCGTCCCTCGTCGAGGCGTATACCGAAAGCTCAGATGAACCCGTTGCCTATGCCGCGCCGGACATCACGGCCGGGAGCGATGAGGAACCGGTCGCTGCGTCTGCGATGGCGGCCCCGGCGCTCGATGCGGCCGTGGCCGAAGCGCCGCCGCCCGCCGAAGAGCCTGACCTGACGGCTCCGGCGCTCGATGCGGCCGTGGCCGAAACGCCGCCCGTCGAAGAGCCTGACCTGACGGCCCCGGCGCTCGATGCGGCCATGGCCGAAGCGCCGCCGCCCGCCGAGGTGCCCGAACCGCTCGCCGAAACCGCACTTGAAGGCGATGAGGGCGGCGATACGTTCGAATTGCTCGATCCCGTCGTGTTCAGCGACGAGGAGTGGACGATCTTCCGCGAGATGATGGCCAGTTTCACCCGGCCCGTCTCGTTCCAACAGATCTTCGACACGCTCCGCGAACGGCGCAAGGAGCATAATCTGGCCCGCACCAATGAGCAGTTGCGCTCGATGGTCAAGCAGGCGATCAATTCCGGCATGCTCGAGCGGAGCGGCCGCGGGAAACGGGTCTACTATACCCTGAAAGCGGAGTAACCACCCACTGCGGGAGCCAGTGTGATTGTGAAGATCTGCGGCCTGCGTCGCGCTGACCATGCCAGCGCCGCCGCTGCCGCCGGGGCGGATTGGATCGGTCTGGTCTTCGCGGCGAGCAAACGGCAGGTGAGTGTAGCGGAAGCCAGCGCCATCGCCATAGCGCTGCGCGAGGGCGTCACTCCTCCGCCGTTGCTCGCCGGTCTCTTTGTGAACGAGGCCCCCGCCACGATTACCGCTATCGCCCACGCCGTGGGGCTTGACCTGATCCAGTTGAGCGGTGATGAGCCGGTCGAGTACGCCGATGCGCTGAGGTTGCCCGTCCTGAAGACCATCCGGCTCACCGGCGCGCCCGCCGAGCAGGCATGGATCGCCCGGGCGCGACGCGAACAGCCGGAGCGCGAAGCTGTCTCCGCCCGAACTCCGCCACGGGTGTTGCTGCTGGTAGACGCCCACGTGCCCGGGTCCTATGGCGGCACCGGCACGCCGGCCGACTGGTCGCGGGCCGCCGCGCTTGCCGCCCAGACGCCGCTGATCCTGGCAGGGGGATTGCATCCGGCCAATGTGGCCCGGGCCATCGCCACGGTACGGCCAATCGGCGTTGACGTGAGCAGCGGTGTGGAAACTGACGGCGTCAAGGACCCAGCCAGGATCGAGGCCTTCATTGCCGCAGTACGCTCAGCCTAGAACACGTTCCCCGGCGCGGGCGATCATCCGCGCCCTGCGGGCCATCGGCGGTCTGGCCCTGCTTGCCCTGGTACTGCGCTGGGTGTTTCTCCGCCTGCGCCGGGTGGTGCTGCGCCCCACGGCGTATACCACGCCCCCCATCGAACCCGACGCGATCAGCCCGCGGCAGCGCCGCATCGTCCTGAGCGACCTGCACCTCGGCGGCGGCGACCATCTCGATGATTTCGACGATGACGCCGCACTGATCGCCTTCCTCGACCACTACGTCTCCAGCGAACCTACGGAATTGATCCTGGCCGGTGATACGATCGAGTTTCTCCAGGTGCGCTTGCCCGACCTCGAGGACGACGAGTACAGCGATGCCGCCGCCGCGCGGCGCATCGAGGCCGTGATCCGCGCCCATAGCGGGGTCTTCGAGGCCCTGGCGCGTTTTGTGGCCCGGCCCGGAGCGCAACTTACCGTGCTGATCGGCAATCACGACTTCGAACTGCATTACCCCGCCGCCAAGGCTCGTCTGCGCGCGGCTCTCGGCCTTGCGCCCGACGACCCGCGCCTGCGCTTCGGGGTCAGTTACCACGGGGGCGGCGTCTACATCGTGCACGGCAACCAGTTCGACGGCTGGAACCGCTTTGTCTACTTCGATGGCATTGCCGAGCCGTTCGAGGTCGTGCGTGGCACCCAGATGGTCAAGGAGGTCATCAATGACCTGGAGGATGAGCCGCTGGCCATCGCCCCCTTGATTGACAATGTCAAACCCTCCTCGGCGCTGTTCTGGTACCTGCTGGCCCTGCCACAGTTACGCACGCCGGCAGCGCGGCGCTTCCTGGCGCGCGGGGTCGCGGGCTTTCTGCAGGTAGTGGCCTGGCCCGAACCGCACCAGATGCCGATCACCGGCGAAGGCCCCGGTGGCATATTGAGCGCCCCGGCGCTGCGTGGCCTCTGGCGCTGGGGCGCCAGCCTCCGCCGCGGGCGCGTGGCCCGCCATCGTGAAGTGGCGCGCCAGGTTGGCATGGTCGCCAGCGCGGTTGAACCGCCCGACGACATGATCGACCAGGTGCAGAGCGAAGCGACCCGCCAGGTGGCCCGCGAGGTGCGCGCCTTCAATGACCGTTTCGCCCGCGAGATGCTGCGCATTGCCCGCAGTCCCGCCCATCGGGATGACACCCTGTTTGTCTGCGGCCATACCCACCTGGCCCGCATTGTGCCCCTCGGGATGGGCCAGTACTACATCAATACCGGCACATGGACCGAGATTATCTACGACATCGCGACCATGCGCCGCCAGGAACAACGCTTTCCCTTTCTTGAGATCACCTACCCTGATGGCCCGCAGCCGCGGTCGCGCCTGCTGGTGTGGATCGATCCGGAAACGCCGCCCCAACCCTGGCGCGAAGGCTCGGTGTTGCGCCTGCCCCGCTCAGGCCCGCCAGCAACCTCGCAGACCACCGCTGATCGGGTATAATGAGGAAACTCGTCGCGCCCGTGCTTCCAGTCTCGGCTTGCGGGCGCTCGCCTTGCGCCTGTTCCAGTCAATCAGGAGGAAAGCGTATGAAGGTCCTCGTTCGCATTCTCGGCGTCGCCGCTCTGGTCGCGCTGGCAGTGGTCATTTTCCGCGCCATCCGCCAGTACCGCGAGGACAGCGTCTTTGATCTGGCCCCCGCTCCCGCTAGCGGCGACGGCCAGCGGCGCAGCATCAGCCCTGAACTGCTGAGCATCCTCGCCGATCCCGGCGACAAGGGGCCGGTCGAACTGATGACCGACAGCAACGGCAAGGAGTGGCTGGTGAACCGCCGCAACGGGTACCGCTACCCGGTCGAGGACGGCATTCCGATTATGCTGCTCGAAGAGGGGGAGAAGAATAAGGATGAGAGCCTGATCCAGCGCTAGGACCGGTACATTGCACATAAGTTCTTCGCCCCGACCCTGACCCTCCCCCGCTGGAGGAGGGCGTCCGCGGCGCCTCCCCCCCGTGCGGGGAGGTTGGGAGGGGGGCCGTGCTGCGCGCAGCGCCTTCTGTGCAAGGTGTTGGCGCCAGGACCAGGTTCACACCTGCGCTCCCGTTGGCGGGGCGCGGGGAGAGCCTGCGGCCCTCGAACGAGAGCATGGCATTCGCCAGATCCTCGATGGTGATGTTGGCGGGGCGCGGGGAGGGCCTGCGGCCCTCCAACCCTTTCCGCCGAGGAAGTGAGTCCAGTGCATGGTACGTGTGCCTGATGCTCAACGGCCGGGCCGCTTCGGTCCGTATGGCGGGCGTTATGTGCCCGAAACGCTGATGCCCGCCGTCACGGCCCTCGAGGCAGCCTACGCGGCGGCATCCGCCGATCCGTCGTTCTGGGAGGAA
>DAOTYR010000161.1:0-2236 GCA_034434655.1 Chloroflexaceae bacterium | reverse complement strand
TATTGCGAGCGCGCGATTGCCGAACGCCACCTTGCCGGTGACAAAGAGGGCCTGCGCCGGGTGCAACTGGCGCTGGTCGTCCTGATGGAAGCCGCGCAGGCCGCCGGTGACAAGGAGACCGCGCGGCGTTTCCAACTGCTGGCCTCCCGCTCGGCCAATTTGCAAGAGCAACTCGAGGGCGGCAATGACGCCGACGGCTGATGCCCCATCGGGGTTCCCCATTACCCTGGCCGACATCCAGCACGCGCGACAGACGATCCGCGACGTGGTGATCAACACGCCCATCTTGCCCGCGGCGCAACTATCGAGCGAACTGGGCGCGCAGGTATTCTACAAGGCCGAGAACACCCAGTACAGCGGGTCGTTCAAGGTGCGCGGGGCCTTCAACACTATCGCCCACCTGAGCGCGGAGGAGAAACACCGGGGCGTGATCGCCCCCTCGGCCGGCAACCACGCCCAGGGGGTGGCCCTGGCGGCGCAACTCCACGGGGTGCGCGCGGTGATCGTGATGCCCGAACGGGCGCCGCTCAAGAAGATCGTCGCCACGCGCCGTTTCGGGGCCGAGGTCATTCTGCGCGGCGAGAGCTTCGACGACGCGGCGGCCTACGCCAGCGAGTTGCAGGCCCGCCACGGGTATACCTACATCCACGCCTTCGATAACCCCTATGTCATCGCCGGTCAGGGCACGATCGGCCTGGAAATTGCCGAGACCCTGCCCAACCTGACCACCCTGGTGGTGCCGATCGGCGGCGGCGGCCTGATCGGCGGGATCGCCCTGGCGCTGAAGGCGCTGCGGCCCGACACGCGCATTGTGGGCGTCCAGGCCGCCGGTTGCGCCCCCGTGCCGGCCTCGCTCGCCGCCGGGCATCCCATCGCCGTCGAGGCCGCCCGGACGATCGCCGATGGGATCGCCGTCAAGTCGCCGGGCCGCCTGACCCTGCCGCTGATCCAGGCGCTGGTGGACGAAGTGGTGGTGGTGGACGATGAGGACATCGTGCTTGCCATCGCCCACGTGGTGCAGAACAGCCGTCTGGTGGTCGAAGGGGCGGGCGCGGCCGGAGTGGCCGCCTTGCTGGCCGGCAAGACGCGCCTCGCCCCCGGCTCGGTGACGGCGGTGCTGCTCTGCGGCGGGAACATTGACGATGAACTGCTCGCCCGCGTGCTGGAGACGGCCATGGTGCGCCAGGGCCGCTACCTGCTGCTCCGCACCAGCGTCGAGGACCGGCCCGGCGGCCTGGCGCGCCTGATCAACCTGGTGGCCGAGACGGGCGCCAGTGTGCTCGACCTGTTCCATCGCCGGGCGATGTGGCGCGTGCCGATCACTATGGCCGGCGTGGAACTGGTGCTGGAGGTGCGCGACGAGGAGCACGCTCAGGCCGTGCTGGAGCACCTGCGACGCCATGGCTACCGCTGCGAGCGCGATGGCGTCGGGCCATGGCCGGGGTAGGAGCGCGTCCGCGTTGCCCGCTTGCCCGCGACAGATGAAAACGTTGTTCCTGGGAGGGTTTCGCCCTCCCACACCCTCCCACCGGGGGGGGGAT
Organism: Chloroflexaceae bacterium; assembly: GCA_034434655.1. GTDB lineage: Bacteria > Chloroflexota > Chloroflexia > Chloroflexales > Chloroflexaceae > JACAEO01. The sequence continues at coordinate 695 of DAOTYR010000161.1, read as the reverse complement.
GGGGCAACCGGGTGGCCCCATCCCCCCGCTCGAGGGCTGCGCCCTCCCAAATCCTCCCAACGGGTGGGGGATGGGCAATCGGGTTGCCCCATCCCCCTGCTTGAGGGCCAGGCCCTCCCGCGGGCAGGGGCGTGGGAAAACCTGGTTGCCCCACACCCCTGCTCCAGCGGCCTATGTTCCCGTTAGGCATGGTTCAAACGCGCTTGACAGTTTGCCTCGACACGCGACCACAGGGGTGGTTGTGGGGGGGGGCGGGCCCCCCACCCCTCCCCGCCAGACGATCAAGCGCAAACCCAGGTTTTGAACCATGCCTTAAGAATGAGTATGGGCCGCGCAGGCGGCCTTCGCATCCCGTAGCCGAGGGCTGATGGTCGTTGAATACATCATCCGCTCTCGCCCGCGCCAGCGCCCTTCGCATTCCGTAGCCGAGGACTGATGGTCGTTGAAGAAATAATCCGCTCTCGCCCGCGCAGGCGGGCTTCGCATCCCGTAGCCGAGGGCTTTAGCCCGACGGCTAGACTGGCATAGCGGATTAATTTCTCAAAGACCATTAGCCGCCGCCCAGTCGATGCGCGGTGTCGGTGTGGCCGCTTCACGTTCAATCTGGGCCAGCACATCCGCCAGCAGCGCAGCATCGCTGTCCAGGTCATCCGGGCCTTCGTGACGCCAGTCGTCGAGCAGCGATGGCCGCTGCG
>DAOTYR010000160.1:0-26566 GCA_034434655.1 Chloroflexaceae bacterium | reverse complement strand
ACAACTGCGCGCCCTCGGCCCGCTACGCTGGCGCCAGCGCGTGCTCGGCGAGCAGCCCGTCGCCCGCCATGCGGTTGAGGTGGAGGTTGGCGGGGACTAACGTGAAAATGGGGGAACCAGGTTCCCCCATACCCCCGCCCGCGGGAGGGTTTGGCCCTCAAGCAGGGGTCTGGGGCAACCGGGTTTCCCCACGCCCCGGCCCCCGCAGGGGTACGGGGAAACCCGGTCTCTCCAGACCCCCACCCGGTGGGAGGGTCTGGGAGGGCTACACCCTCCCAGGAACAATCTTATTGTTCATCCCGTCGGTGTGCGGCGCGAGCCGCATGGAGGGCTAACGTGAAAATAGGCTCTCGAAGAGGGGTGGGGGGAAACCAGGTTTCCCCCCACCCCCGCCCGCGGGAGGGTCTGGACGGTTCGCCCTACGCGGCGATGTCGCCGATCAGGGTGATGGACAGGCTCAACCCCTCCTCGCCGAGCGTCAGGATGTCGCCGTCACGCAGGGGTTCGGATGCGCCTGGAGCGATGCGCATGCCGTTGAGCAGGGTTGCCACGTCGGTGCGCTCGGTCGAGACGCTCCAGGGGCCGGTCCCGGTGGGAGCGATGAGGCAGTGGGGACGGTTGGACACGTAGCGATAGAGAGAGCGGCGCTGTTCCAGCAGGGCCAGTTCGCGGTGATACGTGTCGAGGTTCAGCAGTGCCAGGGCTTGCAGCAGCCAGGCCCGGCTCAGGGTGACACCGCGTGGGGGGAGGGCCACTTCGCTGCCATCGGGAAGCCCGAGCAAGCAGCGCCGTGGCGTGGCACGGCAACCCTCGGTCAACCACAGATGGCTGCCCGAACGCACGCCCTGCGCGCTGGCGCTTTCAGCCGGGCGCAGTAACCGGCCCGCCGGCGAGGCCAGCCGCAGGGTGTAGGCGATCGGCTCCCCCCGCTCGTTCCGAACCGGCAGGCCGCAGCCGTCAATCAGGAGCGGGAGCAGCGTTTCGGGAGAGCTGTCCTCGCAGACGATCGTCGTGGTTTGCTCCCTGTCGCCGATGAGCCAGTGCAGGGTTACGGTCAGCATCTCCTGTTGTTGTCGGGTCATCGTTCCGTCACCTTATACCATTTTAGATTTTAGATTGCGGATTGTAGATTGCCGCTCAATGCGACAGGAATCGCTCCAGCGTTCACAAGCCTGCGGCGTCTCTATGACGCTCTGGCATTAGACATCGTTGCGCTGTGCGGGGGAGGCGCGGCGAGCCTGGCCCTCGGCGATCCCGTTGGTCTGCCCGTAGCGGGTGCGCGCCCTGGCGCAGCCAGCAAGGGTCTGCCGCCGCGGGCGGAACGGGGGCGCGCGGGGAGGCGCAGCCTTCCCGCGCCCCTCCGAGCCTGCCTTTCAGCGAGCAGTCTCGTTGCAGCAAGGGCCGGTTGGAGGGGAATGCGGAACGCCACGTTCCGCCTCCGCCTGCCCATGAGGCTCCGGAGGGGCGCAACCCTCCCAGGAGGGCCAGGCAATATCGGCCTGGGCGAGTTGCACCAGATCTCGCTCTTCGTCGCGCACCAGCAGCGCCCTTCCGGGCGGCTGGTCGCTGTCGCGCTGGTCGGCCAGGGGCAGGGCGACCCCCAGCAGGCGCGTGCCGGGATCGTAGCGTCCGGGCCAGAGCAACAGACCGGTGCGGCCGGCGTCGAGGGCGCGCAGCAGGTTATCGTCGGCGTAGGTGACGCCGGCGGCGACCAGCAGATGTTCGCCGTGCTGCCCGCCGACCTGGGCCATCTCGCAGAGCAGTTCGTGCAGGTTGGGCTCGCCGCCGAAGCTCTGGGTCAACTGGGCGCGCATGCGCTCACGGCAGAGGGTGTAGTCGTCAACCAGCACGACCCGGGGGACGGCGGGCACGTCGGCGCGGGCAGCCAGGAGGCGGGCGCGGAGCGCGGCGGCGCCGGCCTCATCGTCCGCGTAGATCGTGGTGTGGGGCAGCGCGCGCAGTGGCCGTAGCCCCCCGCGGGGCCCGTCGAGCACGAACAGTTGCATCTGTTCAGGGCCATAGCGGTTGACGAGGGCGCAGGCGGCACAGAGCAGGGCGCCCGTCTTGCCGCTGCGGCGCGGGCCGATGATCAGCGCGTGGGGCGTTTCCTGGCTCAGGTGGAGCCAGGCCGGGCCCATGGTCAGGCTCTCGCGCCCGATTGGCGCGGTCAGAGCGTCGCCAGACGCGGGAGCCGCCGCTACGTCCTTTAGTGACGCAAGGCTCAGGCGTTCGGGCAAGAGTTCGATCGGCGCCGGCCCCGCGCCGGTGCTGGCGCCCCGTTCCCGCCAGACGGCGCTCAACCGCGCCGCCTGCCGGCGCAGTTCGACCGCCAGTTCGGCATCCAATGCGCCGGGACGTTCCTCGGCCGTATCGCTCGCGGCGCCCTCGCTCTCGAGGCCCGGCAGGGCGATGTGCAGGTCGAGCGGGCCGTAGTCGGGGTGTGCGACGAGCGCGCGCCCCGGCAGGTGCTGGGGGATCGGCGCGCTTACCCGCGCGCCGAGCAGATCGGTGTAGTCGTGCAACTCCGGCAGGCGCAGGGCGATACGCGTCTCCATGAGCGAAAGCAGCCGGTAGGTGAGATCGGGCGCGCGATCGGCGCTCAGGGCGAGATGCACGCCGAAGGGCCGGCCCAGGCGCGCGATGCGAATCAGATCGTCAATGATCTCGTCGCCGCCGTGACCATCGCGGAACTCTTCCCGCAGCACGGCGATTTTATCAATCACCACCAGCATGGCCGGCAGGCGCCTGCCGCCGGCGCGCAGGGCCGGCAGATCGGCGGCGTCGGTAGCCCGCAGCACCTCTTGCCGTTCGCGGATGGTCGCGTCGAGCATACGCATCAGGCGGCGCACCCGTTCGCGTTCGCGGGCCTGGATGTGCGCCCCGACGTGCGGCAGGCCGGCCAGGGGGCCGAGGCCCTGCCCGCCGGCGTCAATCAAGTAGCACCAGAGGTCGTCGGGCGCGTGCGACAGGGCCAGGCCGAACACCAGGGCGCGCAGCAGCGTGGTCTTGCCGCTGCCGGGCGCGCCAATCGCCACCAGGTGACCATCGGCCAGACTGATGGTAAAGGGCTCGCGCCGGCTCTCCTGCGGCAGATCGAGCAGGCCGATGGCCTGGCGGAGCCAGGCCGGCCCGGCGGGAGATTCGCGCCACTCCCCGGCCGCGCGCTCACCGAGGGCGGCGAGAGGCAGCCGCGTGGGGAGCGGTGGCTGCCAGATCCGCGGCGGTTGCCAGCCGGCGAGGGTGGGCGCGCGCGCCTCGGCGGCCTCGCGCAGGGCGCGCACCAGAACGTCGAGATCGCTCTCCTGCCGGTCGGGAAGCGGATCGTGAGCGACGGTGACCGGCTGTTCACGCCCATCGCGCAGGAAGCTCACCCGCGGCCCTGCGGCGCGAGCGGCGCCGCCAGCGCGGTGTGGCGTGGTGACCTGGGCCACCTGCATCAGCCGTGTCTCGGCGCCGACGCGGAAAAAGGCCCGCCCCGGCAGATCGGTGGGGAGGAAGGCGGCGTCGGGTTTGAGCAGCATCTCGCGGCTGTCCTCGGCGCTGCCGAGGCGCAGAGCGATGAAGAAGGTGAGCTGGCTGCGGATTTCGTCGGAGACGGCTCGCGCGGGTTGCTGGGTTGCCAGAAGCAGGTGCACTCCCAGGGAACGGCCCTGCTTCACGACGCGGATCAACTCGGCTACAAAGCCGGGGTAGGTGCGCGCCAGTTCGTCGAACTCGTCCACGACGATCAGCAGGTTGGGCAGCGGCGGCAAACCGGCACGGGCGGCCAGGGCGCGGTAGTCGCCGATGTTCTCGACGCGGGCGCCGTGGGCGGTTGCCACGCTCTTGAGCACCTCCTTGCGCTGGCGCAGTTCGCTCTTGATCGCCGTCATGGCCCGTTCGGCCAGGCGCCCTTCCAGGTCGGTCACCAGCCCGGCGCAGTGGGGCAGGGCGGCGAAGGGCATCAGGGCGGCGCCGCCCTTGAAGTCAATCAGCAGTAGTTGCAGACGCTCAGGGGGATGGGTCGTGGCCAGGGCGGCGATTATGCTCTGCAGCAGCACGCTCTTGCCCGCGCCGGTCGCCCCGGCGATGATCCCGTGGGGGCCGTGGCGGCTCTCGTTCAGGTCGAGGCAGATAGGTTGCCCATCGGCCCCGGCGCCGATCGGCACATCGGCGCGCCAGGCGATGGCGGGCAGTTCATTCCACCAGCGCGGCGGCGCCAGGTCGGCGGCTGCGCTCACCCCGAGCAGTTCGAAGAGCCGGACCGCGCGGGGCACGTCCTGCGCGCCGCCGCTTTCGACCAGCCGCACGCCGGCCAGGTGGCGCGCGAGGTGATCGCTGGCCGCGAGATCGGCCTGGTCGGGCGAAAACCGCTCGCGGGGCCACTGATCGCCCGCGCGGGTCCAGCGGGCGCCGTGGGCTTCCAGTTCGAGCATTGCCGCGCAGGACTCGGGGAGCGCGGACCAGGCAGGAACCAGCAGCAGCGTGGTGATGCCCAGCGGCCCGCCGTGGCGCAGCAGTTCGGTGATGGCGGTGAAGGTCCGGGGAAGCTCGTCGCCGTCAACCAGGGCCAGGATGCGCGGGGTGGGCGGAGCGGCGTCGGGGCGCGCGGCCCGCTCCCTGCGCCGGCTGAGCTGGTCGAGCAGGTCGCTGGTGAGGCGCTCGGCGACTTCGGGGTGGCCGGCGAGCATGCGCAGACCCGGCGAAGGGTCATTGTTGAGCGGTGTTGTGTGCGGAAGCCAGCGCAGCCACTCCCACTCGGCGGCGCTCGCGGGCGGGTAGAGAGCGGCCAGGCGCAGATCGCCGGGGGCGTGGAGCACGACTGCCTGCCAGAGCAGAGCGCGGGCCAGGGCCAGGACCGCCGGGCGCGGCCCGGCGAGGCCGAGGGAGCCAAGCATGGCGAGGGGCACACTGATGGGCGTCTGGCGCAAGGTGGCGTGTTCGGCGGCAATGCGGAGCAGCCGCTGATCCACGGGGCTGGTGGAAGTGGGAGGCGGCACGTGCGCCTGACTTGCGGCGGGGAGATTGCCGCTGCCCACCCGCAGGTCGAGGAAGTCATCGTCATCCGGGCGACGTTCCCAGAGGCGCGGATCGGGCGCGCCGCCGCCGGTGACGCCGGCGATCAGCAGCAGTTCGCCTGGATCGGGCCAGAGGTAGAGCCGCGCGCCGCGCTCCTGGTCGTAGAGGCGCCGCAGCCGGGCGCGCTGGCTTTCCAGGCGGTCCTCGAAGTAGGCGCGCCGTTCGGCATACTGGGCGGCGGCGCGGCGCGCGGCAGCGCGGCGATTGGCAAGCGCCGCGCCGATCCCCATCAGCGCCAGGGCGCCACTGGGCAACCCGACCAGGAGCGGGTTGCCACCGCCGAGGCTGGCGGCGCTGGCGAAGATTCCCGCGCCCGCCAGGGGCAGCACCAGTTGCGCCCAGTCGGTCGGCGTCGGTTCGAGGGGCGCCGGCGGTTCGGGCAGTTCCACGCGCTCGGCGGCCCAGCGCGGGCGTATGCGCGGCGGACGGTTGAAGGTGTGATCGCGCACCTGGCCTCCCTGCTGCGATTGCAGATAGCGAATGTTAGCCTGCGGATCAGGCACGGCGCGCCTGGAGGCGGTCGGCGTCCCGCGTCCAGACCGGCAGGGGCGTGGGGAAACCGGGTTTCCCCACGTTCCTCCAGGCGTCTGCCAATCGTTTTGAGATGCGCTCTTATACCCGTCGCGCGCCGGCGCGTTCGCGGCGGGACTGCTCCTCACGTTCGCGGCGATAGTGTTCCTCGCGTTCGCGTTCGCGCCGCGCCTGCTCCTCCTGGGCGCGGGCGCTGGCCTGTTGCACGGCGGCGGCGGCCTGGCGACACGCCGCGGCGATGGAGCTTAACTCGGTGTGCACACGACCGCGCCAGCTATCGAAGTGCTCGCGGTGCGGGCCGAGCCAGTCGGTCGCGGCTTCGCGGCTGGTCTGCCCGATCTCGGCAAGCGAGCGGTCGATCTCGCCGGCGGCGCGTTGCAGCGCCGCCACGGCCTCAGCGGCGGCGCCGTGGTCCCAGCGCACATCTTGCCAGATATCCTGTGACATCAGCGATCTCCCGGTTCAGAGCCAATACCTTGCAACTAAGGCGCTGCGCGCGGCGCGGCCTTTCTGCTAACATTTCCGAGTCAGTCGTCCATGCGGCTGCGCCGCACACGAACAGCACGAACATAGGTTGTTCCTGGGAGGGCTGTGCCCTCCCAACCCCTCCTGCGGGCGGGGGGATGGGGGAACCGGGTTCCCCCATCCTCCTGCTCGAGGGCTGCGCCCTCCCAACCCTCCTGCGGGCGGGGGGATGGGGGAACCCGGTTCCCCCATGTTCACGTTAGTTTCCACAGGGTGAGGGCGCCGGGGGCCTGGCGGGCGGGATTGGCGCGTACACCTCGTGATAGGCGGGATCGATGGCGAAGGGCAGCACCTGCGCCGCCGCCGGCAGCCCGCGGTAGCTGCTGGTGTCATAGGAGAGATGGGCGACCCGCGGGTCGTCAATGTCGCGGTCGTCGAGGAGATGCACGTTGGCGAAGCGTCTCGGATCGTGGCCCGCGCCGACGTTGAGCGCCAGGGCGTCGTCGGTGTCCACGTAATGGTTCACGACCGTATCGGCAAAGAGTGGCCCGGCGAGGGTGCTCGGCGTTTCCGGCGGCACGTCGTTGACCCGCGGACGGTTGGGGCGCACCGCGCCAAAGGTGGTCACCGAGCCGACGGTGAAGTTGCCGTCCCGCAGGCGCCGCTGCACCTCGGGGTCGTTGAGCGCGAGCATGACCATGCCGCCGCCCATGCTGTGACCGGCCAGGTGCAGGGTGCTGCCCTCGGGCAGCCGCTCGAGATGGCCGAGGAGTTGCTCCCTGACGTAGGCAAAGTATCGGTTTTCGCTGCTCGCGTTACCCTGCGAGGTCAGCGCGACGGCGTAAAAGTTGTTCGGCCCCTGGGCATTGGCAACGTCCAACCCGGAGATGCCAAAGGCGTACTCATGAGCCCCCACGCGCGCCAGGCGCACCTGCTCGCCGGAGTAGGAGCCGATCAGGCTGTGCTCGCCGTACATCAGCGCCTGGGGGCTGATGTAGAGCCGGCCATCGGCGCCACGATGGCGCACCGTACCGGGGTCGTACATCGCTTCCAGCGGCACGTCGAGAATACCCCGCGCGGGGTCGCGGAGCGGTTCGGCGAACTCGGGCGGACGGGGGTGCGAGCACGTGCCCAGCGTGCCGCAGACCGCCAGGTGGATGCGGTCGAGCCGCGCGGTGATCGAACGCATGCGCCCCTCATCGACCGGCCGGTACATCAGGCCCCAGACACTGCTGTGCGCCAGTTCAAAAACATCCGCGGGCGAGGTGATCGGTTGGGCCATCCAGCGTGTCGCGTCACTGGCAACTACTGTGCCCCCGGCGAGCATGCCCATGAGGGCCAGCGAGGGACCCATTGCCGCGATCAGGGCGGGGATCTGCGAGGTCCAGGCAGGCCCATACATCTGCATGACGCGCTCGATTTCGGCGAGATGATAGTCAAGCATCAGGGCAATGCCGTTCCAGACCTCGCCGGCCAGTTCGGGCCGGCGGCGAACCAGTTCGATCAGTGGTCCAAGCCCGGCTGGGAGCGACATATGGACGCGGTGGTCGCGCATCCAGCGGATGACCTGGGCGCGGAGGGTCGCCGCGGCTGCGGCGCGCGTATCGGCAGCGGTGAAGGCCCGGGCCACTTCAACCGTCCACGCGGCCAGGGAGGCCTGATCACGGGCGGCAACCGATAGACGGCCGGCCAGTCCGTCGGTTGCGGATACGCGATACTCGGTGCAACGCGCGGCAAAGTGGGACAGGATCCCGGCGAGGCGATGGGCCTCGTGCTCAAGCCTCGTGGCAGAGGCATCGGTGGCGCGGGCGTAGCGTGTGAGCGCCGCGGGACGCGCCGAACTGATGGTCATGGCCAGGCTCCTCGTGGCGCGGGCACTGTCAGCGGTCCCGGGGCGCGCCGGTGGCGCGGGGATGGGCGCTGCTTCGCCGTGCCCGGTACGATATGCTCACAGTCAAAACTATGGTTTTGCGTATGTGTTCACATGTCTCCCGGGAGCGCGGGCAACTTGCCCGTGGAGACGCGACGCGGGCGGGACGCCCGCGCTCCCAGGCGCGGGCGTTATCCCCGGTGTGAACAGGTACGGTTTTGCGTACGGGTTCACAGTCCACGGGCGGCATTGCCGGGGGAAATGGGCCGCGCGGGTCTTGCTGCCGGCGCGCTCGCTCGCGTTGGACCCGCGCGGCCAGCCGCCAGCGCTACATATTGCCGCCGGCCTGCATGATGTTCTGGTTGATCTGCTGGATCTGGCGGCGCAGTTCCTCGAGGGCCTGCTGGGTGCTGATCAGCTTCTGGTGGGTGTCGGCCCAGCGGGCGCGAAACTCGGCGGCCAGGCGCCCATCCCAGTTGCTCGGTTCGCTGAGAATCTGGCCCTGGGTGTTCAACTCGCTGATCTGCTGGAGCAGCGGGCCGGTGACGATGCGCTGGAAGGCGCTAATGGCGTCGCGGGCGATGGCGGTGGAGAGAACGCGGTCGCTCATAGGTGGAGACTCCTCTGGTAAGCGCGGATACTTCGCTGTATGTACCGCTGCGCGGGCCAGAAGGATACGGGCGCCTGCGAGGCGGGAGGTCGGGGCTACGTCAAGGTGGGATTGGCCGCGCCGGAACCTCACCCTCCCGCCTCCCAGGTGTGGACAGTTACAAGGTATGTACCTGTTCACACCAGTCGTCCATGCGGCTGCGCCGCACCCCGACGGGATGACCATAGGGTGTTCCTGGGAGGGCTGCGCCCTCCCACACCCTCCCGCAGGTGGGGGCATGGGGAAACCCGGTGTCCCCATTCCCCTGCGGGGCGGGGGCGTGGGGAAACCCGGTTTCCCCACACCCCTCGCCGAGGGCGTATGTTCACGTTAGCCGTCCATGCGGCTGCGCCGCACAACGCCGTGATCAACTTACGGTTGTTCCTGGGAGGGCTGCGCCTTCCCAAACCCTCCCGCGGGTGGGGGAATGGGGAAACCCGGTTTCCCCATTCCCCTCGCCGAGGGCGTATGTTCACGTTAGCCGTCCATGCGGCTGCGCCGCACAAAGCCGTGATCAACATACGGTTGTTCTTGGGAGGGCTGCGCCCTTCCACACCCTCCCGCAGGTGGGGGCATGGGGAAACCCGGTGTCCCCATTCCCCTCGCCGAGGGCGTATGTTCACGTGAGACGGTCATGCGCATGGCGCACAACGCTGCGATGAACATGACCTGGGAGCGCGGGCGTCCCGCCCGCGCCACGGCGCCGCGGGCACGGCGCCGGCCCCCTCCCTGACCCTCCCCCGCCGGGGGCGGGAACCCGGCTCCTCCCCCCAGCGGGGGCAGGCTGGGAGGGGGGCTGAACGCAGCGAACGATGGTCGCCTCAGGGGTAACGCCCGCGCTCCCAGAAGAAATCTGAACACGTACCAGGGTATGTGGCCTTTGTTGAGACCATCGTTCCGTGGTATGCTGGTGGCACCGTCCCGCGGATGCCCTCCCTTGCTGATCGAGGAGCCCTCACGATGCTCAGGCGGGTAGCCATTCTCTACAATCCGTTCTCTTCCGTCTCTATCGAGCGTTCGGCAAAACTGGCCGAGTGGTTGCGGTCGCGCGACATAGCCGTCTGGCGGGGGGTGTCGCAGGAGGCGCGCGATACGCCGGGCGTGTTGAATGACACCGATCTGATGGTCGCGATGGGCGGGGATGGCACCGTGTTGCGGGCAGCCCGTCTGTGCTTTCCGCTCGATATTCCCGTGCTGGCGGTGGCCCTGGGGCACCTGAGTTTCATGGCCGAGGTGCAACCCGACGAGGTCGAACAGGCAATCGAACTGGTGGATCAGGGGGGAGGCTGGTACGACGAACGGGCATTGATCCGCGCCAGTCTGTATCGCCAGGATATACGCATCGCCGACTTCACGGCGCTCAATGAGATCGTGCTCTCGCGCAGTGAGATCAGTCGTATCGTGAACGTGCAGGTGAGTGTGGACGGTTCGCCGTTGACGACCTACCACGCCGACGGGGTGCTGGTGTCAACAGCGACCGGTTCGACTGCCTACGCGCTGGCGGCGGGCGGTCCGATTGTTGATCCGCGTTCACGGGCGCTGCTGCTGGTGGGCATTGCGCCGCATCTCTCGCGGGTGCCCTCGATGGTGCTGCACGAGGACGCGGTGGTGACCCTGCAACTCCGCAGTCGCCACCACGCCAATCTGGCCATTGATGGGCGCGAGAACCTGTCGTTGCAGGAGGGTGACGAGGTGGTGGTGCGGCGCAGCCCGCGGGTCTGCACCTTCGTGCGTCTGCGGCCAAGCAGCCAGTTCTACTCGCAACTGGTTGCGCGCCTCCGGCGGGATGAGTAATACCATGGGTATGGGGAAACCGGGTTTCCCCATACCCCTCTCCGAGGACCTGTGTTCACGTTGGCCATCCATGCGGCTGCGCCGCACCCCGACGGGATGACCATCCTTCCTGGGAGGGCTTTGCCATCCCAAACCCTCCCGCGGGCGGAGGTATGGGGAAACCCGGTTTCCCCACCCCCTGCGCAAGGGCTGCGCCCTCACCTTCCCACGGGCGGAGGGATGGGGAAACCCGGTTTCCCCACCCCCTGCGCAAGGGCTGCGCCCTCACCTTCCCGCGGGCGGAGGGATGGGGAAACCCGGTTTCCCCACCCCCCTGCGCAAGGGCTGCGCCCTCACCTTCCCGCGGGCGGGGGTATGGGGGAACCTGGTTCCCCCATGTTCACGTTAGAACCCCATGCGGCTGCGCCGCACACTAAGAGGAATGAAAATCAGATTTTCTTGGGAGGGCGTAGCCCTCCCAAACCCTCCCGTAGGGGAGGCATTTTCACCTTCGAGGAGTGCAACCTGGAAAGCGAGGAAGAACTATGCGCTACGTCGGCGCCTCGGTGAGCGGCGTTGTGCGCGCGCCGGTAGAGTCGGTGTGGGATCTGGTCGCCGACCCGACCCGGCATCCGGAGATCGCTGGAAGCGGCGAGGTTCAGGCGGTGACGGTGCCAGGCGGGAGGATGGGGCCGGGCGTGGTGTTCGAGTCGCAACAGTATATGCGCGGGTTGTCGTATGTGACGGCGAACCGGGTGGTGATCTGGGAGCCGCCCTATCGGATCGCCTGGCGGGTGGGGTTCACCTTCGCGCCCGGCGTGGCGCAGATCTGGATGTTCAGCCTTGCGCCGGAGGCCGGCGGCACGCGGATCGAGAATGGCGTGGTGTTGCCCTACGCGCTCCCGGGGGTGTTCCCCTTCAGCCTGCTTCACCGCGAGATTGCGGGCCGGGAGATATCCGTCATCAAGCCGACCTTCGTGCGGCTGGCTAGCGTGCTGGGTGTCGCGCCGCCGGCTGAACTGGTAGAGCGCTACGAAGCTCCCGCGGCGCTGGTGGCCCTGCTGCCTTCGCCGTGGCTCCAGGGAGCGTTGTGGGCGGGCCTGGGGGCGGCCCTGGTGGGCCTGCTGCTGCGCCTGCGCCGGTTGGCGCGCGCCGCTGCGGGTCGCGCGACGGGTGACTGATTCGGTTCGTGAACGAGCGGACCTGACCTCACTCCCCGATGGGAATGCCGAGCGCCGTGGCTCCACCGCGCGCGCCGCCGCCCGGGAAGAGCGAGCGTTCGGCGACAATGGGCTGAGTACTGCGCACTACGGCTGAGACGGCGTCCTCATTGGGGTAGAGTTCATGGACGGACAGAGTGTAGCGGGCGCCGGCGGGTACCTCGAAGCTCTGCTGGCCGGTGGCGCCACCGGTGAAGTTGAAGTCCACCGTTACTCGGGCGGCAAGGCGGCCAGGGTTGCTTACGCAGAGGATGTAGCTCGTATCGCGGGTGCGCCCGTCAACGAAGGCCCAGCGCAAGGCCGGTTCCGGGGCGCCGGCGCTGATGGTGCCCGCCGCGCCCCCGTTGAAGATCAGCGCGCGCTCGACGGCGACGGGCCGGTCAGCTTCGACCAGCGAACTGAACCCCAGGTTGGGCACGATCTCACTGGCATTGATGCTGAGTTGCGAGCGTGGTGGTACGGCGTAACGGCGGGTCTCGGCGCGGCCATCAGGACCCATGAAGGTGACAACGGTGCGGGCAGGCTGGGTGTTGGGGTTGAGCACCAGAAGGCGCATGCGGAAGTCGCCCTCGGTGGTGCCCTCGGCGAAGTGCCAGCGCCGTGACAGGGTGGTTATGCCGCGCCCGGTGTGCAGGCCGGCCTGTTCTGGCCCAAAGCGCAGGGTGCGTTCCACGGCGATGGGCTGGCTGGCGATCACCTGTCCGCCGAAGTTTGCGCCTAGCAGCGGGCGCGAGCCATCGGGCAAGGTAATGTCGTGCACGGAAATCACCAGGCGCGATTGGGCGCCCACGGTCACCGGTTGCTCGAAGGTGAGGCCATTGCGGCGGAGGTAGTTGACGGTTGCCTGGACGGGGGCCGCGCCGGGGTTGAAGAGGATCAGGTAAGTTCGGGCGTTGCCTTCGGTTGAGCCTTCGGCGAAGTACCAGACCCGCGACAGGCTGGTGATGCCGGGGCCGCCATCAATGTCGGTGGTAAGGCCCATGGCGCGCTCAACCAGAATGGGCGCGCTGGACTCGACGATGGCCGGCAGGGCCGGGGCATCCTGCACCAGGTCGTTGACAACGAGGTCGGCGCGGCCATTGGGGGGCACGGTGACGATGCGGGTGATGGGGGCGCCACCGACGCGAATGAGGTTGACCCGGGCGTCGGCCTGGGCGGGGGTGGGGTTGAAGAAGGCGAAGCGCTGGCTGTAATCGGCCACATTGCCCTCGGCGAAATACCAGCGGGCGCGCACGGTTGATCCGTCTACCTGAGCGCGGATCTGGGGGAGTTGACCGCGGAAGGGCGGGAAGGGATCGGGCGCTTCGGGGGCGACATCGTTGTGCCCGGCGATATTGGGCCGCGCGCGGCGTTGCCCATCGAGCGCCACCAGGTGGTCGCCGGTAGGGTTGATGGCATAAGCTTCACCGAGCCAGGCCAGCAGGCTCACGAGGGCCCCGGTGGCGGCAGGGGTCGCCGTCGCATCGCGAGGGGCGATCAGCGCGACGTGGACGGCGGGATCGCCCCCGGCCAGTCGCGGCACACGCGAGGTTGGCCCCCCCAGACGGCCCTCGAAGAGGTTCCCCTCGGCATCGATCAGGTAGTGGTAGCTGAGGTCCTCCCAGCCGAGCGCCTCGGTCTGGTACGCGGTGAGGGCGCGCACGAAATCGAGGGTGGCGGTAGGGGTGGGGCTGGCGTCAATCTGGTGGATAATCACGCCGAGCGGATCGCCGCGAACGGGCTGGGCGGGTTGCACGCTACCGCTCCAGTCAGCCCGGCTGATCAGGGTGGGGCGCTGGGTGAGGGTGGATGGGCCAAAGAGGATGGGGCGGCGGGGCAGGCCGGCGGCGAAGATCGGCGTCGCGGCGGTGGTATTCAGATAGCTCAGGGTGACTTCTTCGAGCGTGGGTGAGGCGCGGGCGATCTGGCTGCCGAGGGTGACGCGCAGTTGCAGGTACTGGGTGCCGGCGGGCAGGGCGAGCACATCGGGGGTGGCGAAGGCGCCCTCGCTCCCGGTGGCAGCGGAGCGCGCATCGCCGGCGACGAGGGGTTGCCAGGGCCCCCAACCGCTCTCGGGATCGCCTTCGGGGGGCGTGGCGCGGGCGCGCGCCTCGAGCAGCAACTGGGTGCCATCGAGCACATCCGCGCGCCACTGGGCGCCGGCCGCGTTGATGGGAAAGCTCGTCTTGAGCGCAGGCGAAACGAAGCTGCCGAAGGTCTGGCCATCGGCGAGGCGGAGTTCGCCGCCAGCATTATTGGTGACCAGGAGCCCGCTGGCGCTGCCCGCCTCCCAATCGGCGACGGACGAGAGGGTGAGTTTCCCGACGCGGGCCTGCGGTCCTTGCTGTTGGGCGCGAGAGGGCGCGGGGGCGAGGGTAATGGCCAGCGCGACCAGAAGGATGCAGGCGACGAGGCGCGCCCGGAGTGCAAAGAGAGCCGACATCCGTCGCATAGGTTTCCGCCTCGCGCGCTGCTGGAACGGAAGGCCCCGCCGGATTGACCGGACGCGGCGAGCGCCACGCCCAGCGCATCGTCCAGAAGGGGGCCGCAGTGATCGCCGCGGCGCGCACTAGATCCCTGTCAAACAGAACAGGGGTGGTTGCTCATCCTCCCGCGGGGTTAGCGCTCAGGCTTCACGGCGCCGCCGAAGGCGCCTTTGTAGGCATTGGCCGAGTCGTAGAGCATCCAGCCATCAATTTCCGCATACTTCTCGGTCGCCTCGATCTGAGCGCGCACCTCGGCAGGGCCGTAGCGCACCACCTTGTAGGCCCAGGGGTCGGTATGATCCTGGAGCCATGGGCGCAGGCGGGCATATTCGCCCTCGATCTGGCGCAGGGCCTCAGCGTTGGCGGCGTCGAGGACCTTGTAGGGTTCATCTACTGGCGCGGGAAGATCGAAGGCCCCCGGCCACCAGAGCGAGGGGTAGGGCATGGGGCAAATATAATCTGCGTGGTCACCCATGCGCCGGATATCCTGAGCGATGGTGAGCGAACCGCCGAGGACGACCCGCCCGAAGATATCAATGGACATCTTCGCGCCGGCGCCATTGACGGCGCGATGGGCGGCGTCCATGAAATCGGTGAGCACTTCAAACATACGTTCAGGATTATCAACCGGATCCATCGGCTCGGAGAAGAGCAACTGATCGCGGAACTCGGCGCGCTTGCCGTACCAGTCGGGGAAACGGATGTAGTCGTAATTAATCTCGTCGAAGCCCATCAGCGCGGCCTCGACCCCGAGCTGGATATTGTAATCCCAGACATTGCGGTTGGTCGGGTCGAGATAGGCATAGCGGATGCCGGGGCCAGGGTAATCGGCGTAGACCTCGCCGGTCTCTCTGAGGCGGATGGACCACTCGGGGCGCGCATCGGAGAGCGCATTATCGTGGGAGAAGAGTTGAATCCGGGCGATGGTATAGATCCCCCTGTCCTTGAGGCGCCGCACAAGGGCCGGCATATCAATGTAAGGTCGCGACAGGCCGAGTTCGCGCGCAAGAGGCACCTGGGAGTCGTAATACACCAGCCCGAGATCGTCGCGTAGATCGCTCTTCAGATCGATCACGATCGCGTTCAACTCCGTGCGGTCAATCAACTGAAGGTACTCCTCGAGCAGGGCGGGAGCGCTGGCGACCGCGGCGGTAACATAGAGGGCCTTGACGCGGAAGCGTTCCAGGGCGATCTCGGTAGGCACCTCGCCGGGCTTAATGGGCAGCACCATGGTACGGTAGCCCGGGGCGAGCACCTGGAGGTAGCCCTGTTCGGGCACGCCGGTGAGGGTAAAGGTTCCATCGTTGCTGCCGGCGATGCGTTCAAAGGCCACGGCGACGCCGGGGTAGGTGGTGGTGGCGAGGATGGCCGCGTTGGGCAGGGGTTTGCCGGTATTCTTATCAATCAGGCGGCCCCGCAGCGTATCGGGGCGAAGCACGGCGTCGAGCACGGTCGAGCGGGGCAGTTCCTGGGAGAGGGTGGCATACCCATCGGCGCTGATCTCAACACTGGTTGCCGTAGCCGGGAGGCCCTCAAGCCGGTAGCGACCATCGGGGCCGGAGGTGGCGCGGGCGGTTCCAGCGGTAATAGTGGCGCCGGCCACGGCCTGGCCGCTGTAGCGATCGGTAATCATACCCGTCAGCACGGCGGGTCGCAGGGCGAGGTCGAAGCTGGTGGCGCGGCTCAAGGTCCGTTCGGCGGGGGCATAGTCGGGCGCGACCACGCTGAGCGTAAACTGCTCGGGCAGGTCGGCAAGGATGTAGCGTCCATCGGCGCCAGTGGCAACACTGAGGGTACTGGTGACGTTGAAGGTCGCGGTCACCCGGGCATTGGCGAGGGGTTGGCCGGTATAGGCGTCGGTAATCGTGCCGCTCAGGGTGTTGGGGCGCAGGGTGGTGCTAAGGGTGACGGTGAGGGTATCGGAGGCGGTCAGTTCCGGGCGCTCCGCGAGGGGCAGGCGCAGTGGCTCATAGTTGGGCGCGGACACCGCGAGCACCTCGTTCCGCCGCCAGCGCGAGGTGCTGAACGTACCGTTGGCGTCGGTCGTCACGGTAGTATTGCCGATAGTGACCCGGGCCTCGGGCACGGGTTGGCCGGTGTAGGCATCGGTGATCGTGCCAGTGAGCACCACGGCCGGGCGTCCGCAACCGGCGATGATCGCGGCCAGGAGCAGGACGCTCACGAGGGCCATCGGGCGTGCCGGCAAACGCAGGTTCATAGCAGCGCGACTCAAGGAGACTCCTCGCAACGATGAGCATCAGGCAGGGGGGAAACCTGGTTTCCCCACCCTCCTCCAAACCGGAGGATCGCGGAGGGCGCGGGTATGCCTGGGTGGGCTGCCACGACGATCGTGATGGCTGTGGAGGGAGGCGGCATGGGAGGGCGCCTCCTCTCCGCGAGAAATGACCCATCACAACCAGGTTGTCACACCACTCGCCGACGCGAGCCACATGCCGGAAAGTTATGCGTATAATAAAGTTTTTACAGGATATTGTCAAGACAGCTTACAGACAGCGAAGCTATCGGAGAGAGTGTCAGGGGATTTCCACCTCATAGACCCGATGGGGTTCAAGTTTTCCCTTAAGGTCCACGGTACCGAGGGGAGTCAGGGTCCAGGGCGACTGCCAGGCAGGGGGCAGGGCTTCGACGAGGTGATAGGAGACAATCACCTGCCCGGCCCGGGCGAGGCCGGAGAGGCGCGAGGCAGTATTGACCACATCGCCGATCAGGGTGTAGTCCTGGCGTTGTTCGGAACCGATGTTGCCGACGACGGCGCGGCCATAGCTAAGGCCGATGCCCATCCCGATATCGAAACCGAGTTCGCTGCGCCACTGGCGGGCGAGGCGAGCGAAGGCTCGTTGCATCTCGACGGCGGCGACGAGGGCGCGCTGGGGGTCATCAGGATAGGCGATCGGAGAGCCGAAAACGCCAATGATACCATCGCCGAGGAACTTGTCAATGGTGCCGCCGAAGGTGTAGAGCACCTCGGTCATTGCGGTAAAGTAGCGATTCAGGATGTGCTCGATCAACACTCTCGGGGGGGTGCGTTCGGTAATGGAGGTGAAGCCGCGCATATCGGCGAAAACCACCGCAACATCGCGCTCGGTGGGACGGCCGAACTCCGCGCCGGCGTCGAGCAACTGTTCGGCCACCTGGGGCGACACATAGCGCCGGAAGACACTGCGGAGTCGCTCGCGTTCCTGGCGCTCCAGGCGCTTGATCGGGCTGATGTCGTGCAGCACGGTCACGTGGCCGAGGGGGGTTTCATCGGCGCCACGCACGGGGGCAACGCTGACGCTGAAGGTCACATCGTCGGGAAGGACGATCTCGGCGGCAGCGCTGACGCCATTAGCCTGCTTGATCAATGGCGCCAGTTGACCGATGGCGGGGTTGCTGCCCGACTGAAGGGCGTCGAGGGTCTGGCCGCGCGCGACGCGCAGGTTCAGGCCGAGGCGTTCTTCGGCAGCGCGATTGGCCAGCAGCACTTCACATTGCGGACCGACGAGCAGGATGGGGTCGGTAGCGCCGCGCAGCACCGCGTTCAGGGTGGAGCGTTCCTCGGCCACCACCCGGTAGAGCCGGGCATTCTCCATCACCTGGACGATGAGGCTGGCCACGGTCGTGGCCAGTTCCATATCGGCGCGTCCGAAACCCGCCTGGCGACCGGTGGCGTCAATGCAGAGGACGCCAAGGGTGCGCTGGCCGGCCAGCAGTGGCACGAAGAGCATATCGTCAATCGCCCGGGCCTCGAGCAGGTTGTGCAGAGCGGCGAAGCGTGGATCGGCGCGCAGGCCGCGGACGAGCACCGGCTCGCGGGCGCTCAGGATCATCTGCCGCGCGTCGGGATGGGCGGTGAGCAAGTGTTCCAGATCGGCGTCGTAGGGGGTTCGACCGCCGTGGAGGGCGATCAGGGGCTGCTCCTGCCGCTCGAGGTCGTTGAACAGCACCAGGGCGACCTGGGGCACGCCAAAGATCGCTGCCACGGCATCGGCGGCGACCTGGAGGTTCTGTGGCGCGTCGATCTGGGCCGTAATGGCGACCGACAGGCGATTGACCTGGCTGAGCTGGGAGATGCGCCGTTGTTCTTGTTCGAGGAGGCGGGCATTGCCCAGGGCGATGCTGAACTGGTTGACAATCGCATTGAGCACGGCCTCATCGTTGGGGCCAAAGGCGCCTTCGTGCGGGCTACGCAGTTCAAGGGTGCCCAGCATCTCGCGCCGCAGCATCACCGGCATCACCAGCAAGGCGCGCACCTGCTCATCGCCGGGCAGCACGGGCTCGAAGCGCGAATCGTGAGAAACATCGGCCACACGCAGCGTCTGCCGCTGGGCGATGGCCCAACCGCTGAGGCCCCGTCGGGCGCACACGCTCACCGGCGGGGCGGTCGGGCCGCCAATGGCGCCCGCATCGGCCTGGAGCACGAGGTCTTCACCCTGAAGCAGCAACAGGCTGACACGGGGATAACCGAACTGCTGCTGGATCATATAGACCATCAGGCGCATCAACTGATCGGGCGCCATCAGTTCGGCAAGGTAGGTGTTGATCTCGTTGACCTTGCGCAGTTCTTCGGCGCGGCGGGCGAGCAATTCCTTCTGGCCCCGGGTCAGGCGAAAGAGTTGGGCGCTCTCGATAGCCACGGCGCTCTGAGCCGCCACCGAAGTGAGCAGTTCGAGATGTTCCTCGGTGAAGTAGCCAGGCGTATGGTGGACGAGGGTGATCACCCCGAGGACGCGGCCCTCGCGCACTA
This sequence comes from Chloroflexaceae bacterium, assembly GCA_034434655.1. Taxonomy (GTDB): domain Bacteria; phylum Chloroflexota; class Chloroflexia; order Chloroflexales; family Chloroflexaceae; genus JACAEO01. Next base: position 7,788 of record DAOTYR010000160.1, on the reverse strand, counting down.
TGGGCATGGCCGCCACGGAACGCACGTTGCTGTGGAGTTGATTGGCGGTGAACCAGCGCCCATCGTCGCGCGTATCGGCGATGGTCAAAGGGCGGCGTTCACGCAGCACCCAGCCGGCCACGCCCTGCTGCAGAATATACTGGAGCGTGGCGCCGGCCGGGTTGCGACTGCTGGAGTAGCAGAGCGCTTGCTCGGCGTCCACATCGGTCAGAATAATACTGGCGCGCACGGCCCCCACCGCATCGGCGAGGTGGTCCAGGAAGCCCGTGAGCAGGGTATCAAGATCGATACTGGAACCAAGGTCGCGGGTCAGGTGGAGCAGCAGTTCGGTTTTGCGCTGGGCGCGTTCCAGCCCGCGTTGGGCGCGCTGCAGGCGCAACATCGCCCGAACGCGCGCCAGGAGTTCATCAATGGCGATGGGCTTGACCAGAAAGTCATCGGCGCCGGCGTCGAGGCTGGCAACGCTGGTATTCAGATCGGCCGTCGCGGAGATAATCATCACGGGGATGAACGGCTTGGAGCGGTCGGCCTTGATGCGCCGGGTGACTTCCAGGCCGTCGATGCCGGGCAAGGCCAGGTCGAGCAAAATAATGTCCGGGGTAATGAGGTGGAGGTAGGCCAGGGCCTCCTCGCCGCTGGCGGTCAATGAGACGCGGTAGCCATCGGCGACCAGAACATCGTGGTAGATGCGCTGGATGATCAGGTCATCCTCAACGACCAGAATGTGCGCCGGCTCGGTCATGCGCTGGGTTGCGGACGTGGCATAAGGCATGGTTCAGATTTCATCGGTTCTGGCAGCTATGCCGTGAGAACCAAAGAAAAACTCGGCATGTGCGGCCTGGCCCAGAGACGTTGCTACCATTTTAGATTGCGGATGGGAGATCGCCGCTCAAGGCAACCGGAAGCGTTCCAGCGCTCACGAGCGTGCGGCGTCTCTATGACCGCTCTGGTAGCATCAGCAAAGACGTTGCATCAGCCTTGAGTATAGCATTAAGCCGGGTCAGGGGGAAGGCCGTCGTGGTATGATGATCATCATGATGGCATAGGATGGCCGATGGTGTGCCAGCCAGCAAACAAGCGATTGGCGGGATTATGGATTTCTATCTAGCCGAGCCGGTGGATGCGCTCTACGCCACGGTGGCGGAGGTGATGGCGATTGACACGGTAGAGCGTTTACAACTCCCGCGTGAGGGCCAGATGGCGACGCGCTTTGTGGGCCGACTGCGCATGGAGGCGCAGAGCGCCTACGATCTGGTGGCGCCGCGGCTACGGGCGATGGGCTATACGCCGCTGTTGCAGGAGGCTGGCGACCAGGTGGCGCTGCTGGCGGCGCCGGCATTGCCGAGGCCAGCCCCCTCACGGCTCTGGCTGGCGCTGCTGCTTTTCGCCCTCACGGTGGCCTCGACGGTCTTCGTGGGCGGGTTTTCCGCCGAGGGCTTCAACCTGGCGCAGGGGTTGGGTTTCAGCGCGGCGCTGCTGGGCATCCTCCTCGCCCACGAACTGGGCCACTATGTGGTGGCGCGGCGTGAGGGCGTGGCGGTCAGTTATCCCTTCTTCATCCCCGCGCCGATCTTTCTGTTGGGTACAATGGGCGCCTTTATTTCGATCAAGGAACCGGTGCCGAACCGGCGCGCCCTGCTGGCGATCGCCATCGCCGGCCCGCTGGCGGGGCTGGTCGTGGCCATTCCGGTCCTTTTCATCGGGCTGAGCATTTCGGAGGTGCGCCCGATCGTGCCCGCGCCAGGCAGTTTTACCGAGGGCAACAGCCTGCTCTACGCGGCGATCAAGATCCTGGTGTTCGGGCGGTTTCTGCCCAGCAATGGCGAGGATGTCTATCTGCATCCGGTGGCCCTGGCAGGCTGGGCGGGCCTGCTCGTTACCGGGCTGAACCTGCTGCCGGCCGGCCAGCTCGACGGCGGGCACATCTTCTTTGCTCTGTTCGGGCCGCGGCTGGCGCGGGTGATGAGCATGGTCGTCGCTGTGGCCCTGCTCGCGATGGGCTTTCTGTGGAGCGGCTGGTTCATCTGGGCGGTGATCGTGGCCCTGCTGGGCCAGCAGCGCAGTCCCCTGCTCAACGAGGTTTCGCCCCTGCGCGGCCCCTGGCGCCTCCTGGCCATCCTGGGTCTGGTGGTGTTTGTCCTTGTCTTTACGCCCCGGCCGATTATGGAGACGGCGGGGATGTGATCGCGCTCCGGAGCTACGCGGTGGAGGGGCGCGGGTAACTGTTTAGATCTGGGGTCATATCCAAACCTGGGAGCGAGCGTGTCCCGCTCTCGTCGCGTCTAGGCGGGCAAGCTGCCCGCGCTTCAAGGCGACGTGCGATGGGTATTGAGAAATTCATCTAGTACACCTGGTCCTTCGGAGCGGGGTATGGGGAAACCTGGTTTCCCCATACCCCCGCCCGCGGGAGGGGTTGGAAGAGCGCATCCCTCCCAGGAACAACCTTACGTTCATCCCATCGGTGTGCGACGCAGCCGCACGGACGGCGCTCGCCCGCGCAGGCGAGAGCGGAGTAATTGCTCAAAGAGCATAACACGCGCGAGCGGGGGGCGGCGCGGCCTCTCTCGCGCTCCGCGCCAGGAGGCGAGCGTAACACCCGGCATGGTTGGAATATGCTACCATAGTCGCACTTCTGGATGAGTTGCCCTGGAGAAAGGAAGCGAGGGTATGAAACTGGTGACCTACCGCCACGAGGGCGTGGAGCGGATTGGCGCCGTGCGCGACGAGGCGATTGTCGATCTGAGCGAGGTTGCGCCATCAATGCTGGAGTTGATTGCCGGGGGGCCGGCATTGCTGGCTCGCGCCCGGGCGATCACCGCCAGCGCCGAAGCCGCCGTGCCGCTCGAGGCGGTCTCGTTGCTGGCGCCCATTCCCAGACCCCGCAAGAACATCATCTGCCTGGGGATGAACTACGCCGCTCATGCGATCGAATCACTGCGGGCCAAAGGTCTGCCCGAGAAACTGCCTGAGTACCCGATCTTCTTCTCCAAGGCGCCCACGGCGGTCAACCACCCCGGGGCGGTGGTGCCGCTGATGCCAGACGTTTCGACGCAGCGCGACTGGGAGGTGGAACTGGCGGTGGTGATCGGCGTCGGCGGCAAGCATATTTCCAGGGAGCGGGCCTTGAGCCATGTCTTTGGCTACACCATCCTGAACGATGTCTCGGCCCGTGACCTGCAAACGCGCCACCAGCAGTTCTTCTACAGCAAGAGCCTGGATGGTTCGGCTCCCATGGGGCCCTGGATCGTCACCGCCGATGAGATCCCCAACCCGCACAACCTGCGCCTGCGCCTGCGCCTCAATGGGGTGACGATGCAGGATGCCAGCACGAGCGATATGATCTTCGATATTCCGGCCTGCATTGCGACGTTCAGCCACGGCATCACCCTCGAGCCGGGCGATATATTCGCCACCGGCACGCCCAGCGGCGTGGGCATGGGCATGAGCCCGCAGCGCTGGCTGCAAGCGGGCGATGTGATGGAGTGCGAGATCGAGCGTATCGGCGTGCTGCGGAACGAGGTGTGGTAACCGCTGACGGGTGTCGGGGGTTTCTCCCGGCGGGCAGGGGCGCGGGGCCACACCCGGTGGCCCCGCGCCCTCCGCTTATCCAACCGCGGCAAACCGTTCCTGCAGGCTCTCGACGGTCCAGGCCCCGTCCCGCAGGGCGCGAATGGCCTCCACCGCGGCGGCGGCCCCGGAGAGGGTGGTGAGGGTGGGCACGCGGTAGAGGATCGCGGCGCGGCGGATGGCGGCTTCGTCGAAGAAACTGGCCTTGCCCAGGGGGGTGTTGACGATCAGGGCGATCTGGCCGTTCTTGATATAGTCCACGACGTTGGGGCGGCCCTCGTTGACCTTGTAGATCGTGGCGACGCTGATACCGTGCTCACGCAGAAAGGCGGCGGTGCCGCCGGTGGCCAGCAGGGTGAAGCCCAGGGCTTCCAGGGCGCGGGCGATGGGGAGCAGGGTAGGTTTGTCGCGGTCGTTGACGCTGAGAAAGGCGTTGCCGCCGAGGGGCAGATGCTGGCCGCAGCCAAGCTGGGCCTTGGCGAACGCCTCGCCAAAGGTGGCCCCGCTGCCCATACCCTCGCCGGTGGAACGCATCTCGGGGCCGAGCAGGATATCCACGCCGGGGAAGCGCGCCCAGGGCAGGACGACCTCTTTGACGTGGTAGCGGGGGGCGTGGGAGTTGAAGATCTGCGCTTCACCCCGTTCAATTGCCGCGCGCCAGGCGCTCAGCGGCTTGCCTGCGGCGCACTGCACGGCGATCTGCGCCCAGGGTACGCCGGTGGCCTTGGCCACGAAGGGGACGGTGCGCGAGGCGCGGGGGTTGACCTCGAGCACGTAGACCACGTCGTCCTTCATGGCGTACTGGACATTCATCAGGCCCACCACGCCCAGTTCGCGCGCCAGGCGCACGGTATGCTCGCGCATGGTGGCGACGTGCTGCGGCGCGACCATGTAGGTGGGGATGACGCAGGCGCTGTCGCCGGAGTGGACGCCGGCCAGTTCGATCTGCTCCATGATCCCGGCGATGACCACCTCCTGGCCATCGGCCACGCAATCCACGTCCATCTCGAAAGCGTCTTCCAGGAAGCGGTCAATGAGCACCGGATGCTCGGGCGAGGCCTCCACCGCCTCGCGCATGTAGCGCTCCAGGGTCTCGTCATCGTAGACGATAGCCATGGCGCGCCCGCCGAGCACGTAGGAGGGGCGCACGACGACGGGGTAGCCAATGGCGGCGGCAACCTGGCGGGCCTCCTCCCAACTGCTGGCGCTACCGTGGGCCGGGGCGGGAATACCCAGCCGGTCGAGCAAGGCGCCGAAGCGGTCGCGGTCCTCGGCCAGGTCGATCGCCTCGGGCGGGGTGCCCCAGATCGGCACGCCGGCAGCCTCGAGGGCGCGGGCCAGCTTCAGGGGCGTCTGGCCGCCAAACTGGATGATCACCCCATCGGGGCGCTCAAGCTCGACGATGTTGAGCACGTCTTCGAGTGTCAGCGGCTCGAAGTAGAGCCGGTCGGCGGTATCATAGTCGGTCGAGACGGTTTCGGGGTTGCAGTTGATCATGATCGTCTCGTAGCCCAGGTCGCGCAGGCCGAAGACGGCGTGGACGCAGCAGTAGTCGAACTCGATGCCCTGGCCGATGCGGTTGGGGCCGGAGCCGAGGATGATCACCTTCTTGCGGTCGCTGACGTCGGCCTCGTCTTCGCTCTCGTAGCTGGAGTAGAGGTAGGGCGTGAAGGCCGGAAACTCCGCCGCGCAGGTATCTACGCGCTGGAAGGTAGGCACGATGCCGAGTTCCTTGCGCCGGGCGCGCACCTGGAGTTCGGGCGGGCGGCTGGCGGGGCCCTCAACGCGCAGCAGGAAGGCCAGTTGAGCGTCGGAGAAGCCCATGCGCTTGGCCTGGCGCAGCAGATCGGCAGGCACGGTTTCCAGGGTAAAGGCGCGCAGGCGTCCTTCCAGGTTAACCATCTGCTCCATCTGGTGCAGGAACCAGGGGTCAATGCGGGTCAGGGCGTTGATCTGATCGACGCCCATGCCGCTCTGCAGGGCATAGCGGATGTAGAAGTAACGCTCGGGGTTGGGGGTTATCAGGCGCTCGCGCAGGCGCTCGGGGTTGATGCGGTCCTTGCCGTCGGCGCCCCAGCCCATGCGGCCCTGCTCCAGCGAGCGCCAGGCCTTCTGGAAGGCTTCGGGGAAGGTGCGCCCGATAGCCATCACCTCGCCGACCGACTTCATGCTGGTGGTAAGGGTCTGATCGGCCTGGGGGAACTTCTCGAAGGCCCAGCGGGGGATCTTCACCACCACGTAGTCGAGGCTCGGCTCGAAGCTAGCGGGGGTTTCGCGGGTAATATCGTTGGGCAACTCGTCGAGGGTATAGCCAACGGCCAGTTTGGCGGCGATCTTGGCGATGGGAAAGCCGGTGGCCTTGGAGGCCAGGGCCGAGGAGCGCGAGACGCGGGGGTTCATCTCAATGACGTAGATGCGCCCATCGTCGGGATGCACGGCGAACTGCACGTTCGAGCCGCCGGTCTCGACGCCCACGGCCCGGAGCACGGCCAGGCCCATATCGCGCATACGCTGGTACTCGCGGTCGGTGAGGGTCATGGCCGGGGCGACGGTGACCGACTCGCCGGTATGCACGCCCATAGGGTCAATGTTCTCAATCGAGCAGACGATCACCCCGTTATCGGCGCGGTCGCGCATGACCTCCAGTTCAAACTCCTTCCAGCCCAGGACGCTCTCCTCAACCAGCACCTGGGTAACCGGCGAAGCATCGAGACCGCGTTCGACGATCTCTTTGAACTCCTCCAGGTTGTAAGCGATCCCGCCGCCCATGCCGCCGAGGGTGAAGGAGGGGCGAATGATCGCCGGGAAGCCGGTGCTGGCCACGATGGCCAGGGCCTCTTCGACGGAATGGGCGGTGCCCGAGGCGGGCACCTGGAGGCCAATCGCGATCATGGTATCTTTGAAGCGCTGGCGATCCTCGGCGACACGCACCGCCTCGACCGAGGCGCCGATCAGTTCGACGCCATAGCGCTCGAGCACGCCGGCCTCATGGAGTTCGACGGCCAGGTTCAGGGCCGTCTGCCCGCCGACGGTGGGGAGCAGCGCGTCGGGGCGCTCCTTCGCGATGATGCGCTCCAGGCTTATCGCGGTAAGCGGCTCGATGTAGGTGGCATCGGCCAGTCCCGGGTCGGTCATAATCGTTGCGGGGTTGGAGTTGACCAGCACGACGCGATAGCCCTCTTCGCGCAGGGCCTTGCAGGCCTGGGCCCCCGAATAGTCGAACTCACAGGCCTGGCCGATCACAATCGGGCCAGAGCCGATTATCAAGATGGTATGCAGATCTGTGCGCCTGGGCATCGCTCGTATACAACTCCTGAACGTGGAGCGTGGTTTCCCCCGCTCCGGATACTGGTTACCGAGGGGATTATACCATTTCGGATTGTAGATTTTGGATTGTAGATTGCCGTATATGGCCTCCCAATCGGACCTGGCAAAGGCGCGCCTGCGCGCTGTTCAACCGGAATTGATTGATAGTACCTGTTCACCCCTGATAGGTCGGGTAGAGGGCCACGCGCCTGTCGGAGCGACGGGTCAGACGGGCGGCGCGGCGGCTAGCCTCGTGCAGCACGCGGCGCCGGTCGATGGTGAGCAGGCGGCGCCGGCGCATCAGCACGCGCCCGGCGACGATCACCGTGTCCACGTCATCGGCGCGGGCGCTGTAGAGCAGCGTAGCCGCCGCGTTGTGGACGGGCAGGGTATGCGGCGCATTGCAGCGGAGCAGGACGATATCGGCGGCCAGACCCTCGCGCAATGCGCCGGTCACGTCCCCGAGGCCGATGGCGCGCGCGCCGTCGCTGGTGGCGAGACGCAGGGCCACGCCGAGGGGCATGACCCGGGCATCGCTATGGCGGTGCTTCTCCAGCAGGGAGAGGAGCCGGGCGGCCTCCAGGATGTCATAGTCATTGTTACTTGCCGCGCCGTCGCTTCCCAGACCGACCATCACCCCCGCGGCCCGCAAGGTGGTGACCGGCGCAACACCGATCCCCAGTTTCATCTCCGTCTTGGGGGTGGCAACGACGCTGACGTTGTGGGTGGCCAGAATGGTGACGTCGTCAGGGTCGGGATGGGCCATGTGCACCGCGAGGGTTGGCGACTCGAAGAGGCCGGCGTCGCGGACCACGGCCACAGGTGTCTTGCCGTAGCGGACGCGACTCTCGGCCACCTGGGCCGCCGTCTCGGAGAGATGGATGTGGATGCCTACACCGAGCCGGCGAGCTTCGC
>DAOTYR010000159.1:0-4408 GCA_034434655.1 Chloroflexaceae bacterium | reverse complement strand
ATGCTGATCGCCTGGGTGCTCCAGGAGGACCTGGCGACTGCCTTGCGCACCGCCCTGCGCGAGGACCGCCAGGGTCCGGTGAGCAGTTGGCGGGTCTGCCAACTGAGTCTGGACACCCTGCGCCAGGCGGTGCTGGGCCGGTGGACGCGGGCGCGCCTGTGGGCCTGCCTGCCCCGGCTGCGCCGATTTCTGTGCAGCAGCCCACGTCGGCGCGTGCACCAGGAGACCCACATCCGGGAGTGGGTACAGCACCGGACGCAGGCGACCTGGCTGGCGACCGCAGGCTGATGGGATCTTCGATTGGTCATGTGCGCTAAGTTCGCGCCTATAGGGCGTAGCCCTCCCAGGAAGAACCTTTTTTCATCCCGTCGGGGTGCGGCGCAGCCGCATGGAGAGGGCTGGCCAGGCCCCGCGCGCAACCCTCCGGGTTGCGCTACGGCCCGTTCCCGGATGGGCGGGGGCGATCGGCCTCACCGGAGCACGATCTCCGTCCACTCGGCAATCCACTGATCGCGGCGCTGCTCGATCAGGTCGGGCGCCAGGCTGGCCGGCTCGGAAGGCCGTTCGGCGAAGCGGACAAACACATCGGGCAACGGCGCCTGGGGGTTCGCGGGGTACACAAACATCTGGAGTGGAATGTCGGCCTGGAACTCCGGCTGGAGCATGAAGTCAACGAACTGCCGGGCGGCGGCTTCATCGCGGGCGCCACGGAGAATGCCAACGAACTCGATCTGGCGGAAACTGCCGCCGGGGACCAGGAGGTTGCCGGTGGGCGGTTCGGAGAGCCGGCCCTCGCTGAAGAACACTTCGGCGGCGGGGCTGGTGGTATAACTGACGACCAGGGGGTAGGCGCCCGCGCCGCTGCTGCCGCTAAAATGGGTGTAGTAGGCCTCGCTCCAGCCCTGGGTCACCAGCACCTCATTGGCGCGCAGATCGCGCCAGAAGTCCTTCCAGGTATACGCGCCGGTCTCGCCGAAATGGCCGATGGTGGCAAGGAGAAAGGCCAGGCCGGGCGAGGAGGTGGCCGGATGCTGGACAACCAGTTTGCCCTTCCACGCCGGCAGGGTGAGGTCGCGCAGGTCGGCCGGCGGGGCCAGGCCGGCTGCCTCGAGCGCCGCTTTGTCGTAGTTGATCACCACATAACCGAAGTCCACCGGCAAGAGGCGATTCTCCGGATCGAGCTTCAGATCATCGGGAAGATCGGCAAGAGCAGGCGAGGCGTAGGGCGTCAGAATGTCCGCGGCGAGGGCGCGGCTGAGGAAGGTATTATCCACGCCAAACAGAACATCGGCAAGGGGCGCGTTCTTGCTCAGAATGGCCTGGTTGAGCACCGTGCCGGCATCACCGGCCTTGAGGAACTCAACGCTGATGCCTGAGCGGGCGGTGAAGGCGGCCAGCACCTCCTCGCTCACGGAGAAACTGTCGTGGGTCATAACCACGATACGCCCGGTCCCGGCGGCGGGTGTCGCGCCAGCGGGGACAACGCTGGCAGCGGGGGTGACCATCGGCGGGGGCGTGGGGCGGCTGGCGCCGGGTTGGCCGCAGGCGACGAGGAGCACGGCCACGGCCAGGAAGGTGATCAGGCGACGCATACAGGAATCCTTTCGCAACACAGGCGAGCACGAAGCGGGCGCATAGCAAAAAACCGCCGACCCGGGTAGAGGACGGCGGCCACAGAGGGCTGCTGGCGCTTCCCTACGCTGGTATGACCCAGGTCAGGTTCCACGGGTCAGCGGCATCAATCGGTCCGCAATCTCAGCCGGGCTCTCCCGGCACCCCGAGCTTTGTATGTATTTCGGCGGATCGTAACACGAAAGCGGCAGGGCGTCAATTCCGGCCGGGGCGATACGTGTTCACATGTCTCCTGGGAGCGAGGGCATCTTGCCCTCGTAAACGCAACGAGAGCGGGATGCCCGCGCTCCCAGGCTCGTGGAGTACCCCAGGGGTGAACAGTTATCCGGGGCGCGGGGCAACCCGGTTGCCCCTGAGGTCGCAACGTGGAGGTATCATATCCACAGCGCGCATACACAACTCTTACACTGGCGCGAAGCAGGCCAAAAGCGTGTATGCTATACTACAGATGCGTTCCGGTTATAAGCGAGCCGTTCGCGGCCCGGGGGCAAGGAGGCTTCCTCCGAACGCCAGCAGGAGCCGGAAGCGTCACAACAAGCGAGGGACAATGTCGTATGAGACTTGAGCGATTTACGGAAAAGGCGCAGGACGCCTTCCAGGCCGCGCAGGAAATCATGCAGGAGCAGCATCACACGCAGCTCGATGTTGAGCATGTCTTCCTGGCTATGCTGCGCCAGCGCGACGGCCTGGCGACCCGCGCCCTTGCGCGATTGAATGTTGACCCGGAACTGGTCGCTCAGCGCGTCGAGCGCGAGCTAGAGAAGTCGCCAAAAGTGTATGGCCAGTACGGCCTCGGCAACCAGGTGTACGTAACCCCGCGCACGCAGCGGCTGGTGAAGCGGGCCGAGGAGGAGGCCAATCGTCTGGGCGACCAGTATGTGGGCGTGGATCACCTGCTGATCGCGTTGAGCGGCGAGCGGGAAGGAGCCTCGGCCCGTATCTTGCACAGCTTCAGCATTGACCAGGAGCGGATCTACCAGGCCCTGATGGAGATCCGTGGCGCCCAGCGCTCGGACGACCCGGGCGCCGAGAGTCGCTACGAGATCCTGGAGAAATACAGCACCGATCTGACCGATCTGGCCCGCCAGGGCAAGCTTGACCCGGTCATCGGGCGTGATGCCGAGATCACCCGCGTCATCCGCATTCTCTCGCGGCGCACCAAGAACAACCCGGTGCTCGTGGGTGAGACGGGCGTGGGCAAGACGGCGATTGCCGAGGGCCTGGCCCAGCGTCTGGTGACCGGCGACGTGCCGCCGACGTTGCGTGACCGGCGCCTCCTGGCGCTCGATCTGGCGGGTATGGTGGCCGGCTCGAAGTTCCGTGGCGAGTTCGAGGAGCGCCTGAAGGCCGTGATGGACGAGGTGCGCAACGCCAAGGGCAAGGTCATTCTGTTCATTGATGAGTTGCACACCGTCGTCGGCGCGGGCGCGGCAGCCGGCAGCATTGATGCCAGCAACATGCTCAAGCCTGCCCTGAGCCGCGGCGAGATCCAGGTGGTGGGCGCGACCACGATCGACGAGTACCGCAAGCATATCGAGAAAGACGCCGCCCTCGAGCGCCGTTTTAGCCCGGTGTTCGTGGAAGAGCCGGATGTCGAGACCACGGTGGAGATGTTGCGCGGCCTGCGGAAGCGCTACGAGGAGCACCATCAACTCACCATTTCCGACGCCGCGATCCACGCCGCCGCCCACCTGTCGAGCCGCTACATCAACGACCGCTTCCTCCCCGATAAGGCCATTGACCTGATCGACGAGGCCAGCGCCAAGCTGCGCATCGATATTTACTCCATGCCGCCGGCGCTCAAGGCCAAAGAGAGCGAACTGCGCCGGTTGCAGCAGGAAGAGGAAGAGGCCGGTGCCCGCCGCGACTACGAGCGGGCCGCCCTGCTGCGCTCGCGCTACCTGGCCCTCCAGTCCGAATTTGAAACCGAGCGCGAAGCATGGCTCAAGTCCTCCAACCTCGACGAAGTGGTGGACGATGAGGACGTTGCCCAGATCGTCTCGAGCTGGACCGGCGTGCCCGTCAGCCGGATGCTGGAGACCGAGCGGGAGAAGTTGATCCATATGGAGGAGCGCCTCCACGACCGGGTGATCGGGCAGCATGAGGCCATCGTGGCCCTTTCCGACGCCATCAGGCGGGCGCGTAGCGGCCTGCGCGACCCGCGTCGGCCCATCGGCAGCTTCATCTTCGTCGGCCCTACCGGCGTGGGCAAGACGGAACTGGCCAAGGCCCTCGCGGAGTACCTCTTCGACAGCGACGAGGCCATGACCCGCGTTGACATGAGCGAGTTCCAGGAGCGCCATACCGTGGCCCGGTTGATCGGCGCCCCGCCCGGCTATGTCGGCTATGATGAGGGCGGCCAGCTCACCGAGAGCATCCGCCGGCGGCCCTACCAGGTGGTGTTGTTCGACGAGATCGAAAAGGCCCATCCCGACGTGTTCAACGCCCTGCTGCAGGTGCTCGACGACGGTCGCCTCACCGACGGTCAGGGACGCACGGTGGACTTCCGCAACACCGTGATCATTATGACCAGCAACGCCGGCACCGAACACCTGCAGGGCGGCGGTATCGGCTTTTCCACCAGCGGCAAGGGCCCGCGGCAGATTGATATGAAGGACGCGCGCAAGAAAGTGGACGAGGCGCTGCGCCAGACCTTCCGGCCCGAGTTCCTCAATCGCGTGGATGAGATTATCCTCTTCCATCCGCTCTCGATGGAGGATCTCACCCGAATCATCGATCTGCAGGTGGGCGACCTGATCGAGCGACTGCGCGATCA
>DAOTYR010000158.1:0-3916 GCA_034434655.1 Chloroflexaceae bacterium | reverse complement strand
TGCCCGCGCTCCCGGGCCGTTTGCATCGGGCGTTGTGCGCCCCGCGAATGTGGCCTGATGTGATGGACGACCAGTAACGTGCGGCGCAGCCGATCTTACGTCCTTTTATTCGTTATACAGGATCGTAAAAGGTTTGGCAAGCCTCAGCCCTGGCGTTGCAGGAGGAGCACCCCGGCGACGATCAACAGGGCGGGGAAGAGGAACGACGTGTCGATACCGAACTGATCCAGCAGGACCAGGCCGCCGATGCCGATGAGGATCAGCCCGAGGGTGCGCCAGCGGGCGGTGCGGCGCCCGGGCTGCTCCCACGTTTCCGCAGGTGGCGCCGGGGACACACTGCGGTCGGCGGGTTCCTCTGTGCCTGACGGCTGTTCGGTGAGCGGGTCGCAGCGCTCCAGGGGCGACCCCTGAACCGCGACGATGCCCTGGGATCGGGCGTGTTGCGCCGGTTGATCGAGCTTCTCACGGGCAACCGCCGTCGTGGCTGGCTGCCTCGTCTCCTCCTCCACCTGAGCGCCCCGTCGGGCGCGTCTGCCGGCGGGCTGGCCCGCGCCGGTTGATGGCGCCCTGGGCATTATCGCCCACAGGATCAGGTATGCCGGCAACCCGAGCCCGCTGGTGAGGGTCACGATCACAAAGATCAGACGCACGATCACCGGGTCGATCGTGAAATACTCGGCGAGACCGCCGCACACGCCCGCCACCATGGACTCGGTGGCGCTCCGCCTCAGACGGGGCTGCATTGCGCGCTCCTACGGCTATTGGCAGCCGCTTGCTTCCCTGGAAACTGTCTCACGCCGCCTGACGGCCAGTTGGGAGGAGGCGAACCCCCGTTTCCCCTCTGCCGCCGCGGGCGACACGCCGGAGGTGTGGTTAGGCGCAGCCTCCCGGCGCTCCTCCAACGCCAGCGTCGAGAGGGGTCTGGGGAAACCGGGTTTCCCCAGACCCCGGCCCTCGGGAGGATCCGGGAGCAATACCTGTTATACCATTGTTGATTGCCGATTTTGGATTGTGGATTGCCCCGCAGGGCGTCACCGTGCGATCCGGCACTCCGACCAATGCGGAAAGTTCAACAGGAAATGGTATTAAATAAGCAAACGCGGTGCTTTAGCCCCCCTCCCAACCTCCCCCCGCTGGGGGGAGGAGCCGCACGCTCGCCCCCAGCGGGGGAGGGCTGGAGAGGGGGCAGTCACCTCATTTGAAAAGTATTGTGTCTAACCGAACATAGGACGGTAAACGAACGGTTCGTGTTGCAGCCGGTGCGTGGCTCGACGAGCTGCGCCTACGGCATCGGCTCCAGCGCGCCATACTCCAGCGGATTGACGTTCACCCACTGCTCACCGTTCCGGACCCAGACCTGGTAATCCAGATGCGGACCGGACGACATCCCGGTGGAGCCGATGGTGCCGATCAGGTCGCCGCGGCGCACCTCCTGGCCGTCGCTGACGGCGAACGAGGCCAGATGGGCGTAGCCGGTGCGATAGGCGGCATTGGTGACCCAGACGTGGTTGCCCGCCGGGTAGCTGTTGGCGGTGACCGTGACCACGCCGCTATGGGTGGCGTAGATCGGGCGCTCCCACGTGCCTTCGGGATCGGCCTTGCCATCGCCGTCGCCATCGAGGGCCAGATCAATGGCGCCCCAGACCTCGACGGGAGCGTGGGTGCCGGCGCCATAGCCCTGGGTGATCACCGTATTCGGCGCTCGCAGCGGGTTTCCGTGGGGCCTGGTCCCGTCGGGCATGCCACGGCCCCGCAGGGGTTGGGCGGGGGGGCTGAACTGTGCCCGCCACTCGTCCACCAGCCGCTGCACGACGTTGATGTATCCCTGCACATCATTCTCGAAGGCCGGGGCGTAGATGGGGATGATCTCGGCCACGGTGCGCGTGCCGCGCCCCTGGATGTACTCGACGGAGATCAGACGGTACCAGTCTTCGATGCCCTCGGCCCAGGAGCTGTAGTCGCGAAAGCGCCCGTAGCATGTGGGATACCCGGCGCAGATAATATTGCCGATGTTATGGGTCGTGCGACCGCCGGGCTTGAGGCCGGCCCAGTTGGGATTGGTGCCAGCCCCGCTTTCGTGAATGAAGAACGCCACGGCGAAGGCCGGGTCAATCCCGTAACGGAGGCCGAGGTTGTACCAGTCGTTGCCTGTTCCCGCAGCGGGGGAGCCATAGGAGGACAGGATCGCGTCAATCTGCTGCGGGGTGAGACTGGGCGGCCCTTCGACGGTATAATCGCCCACCGGGCGCGCCACGGCGCCCGCCATCGCCGCGCTGCCTTCATAGCCGTTGAGGCGCGCGTCCACCCAGCGGCCCAGCGGTGTAGCGCCTGGCCCGCCCTTGAGAGCGATAATCACTGCCAGGCTCACCACCACGATCAGTGCCACCTTGCTCCAATGCCTGACTTCTGCCGGCAATGCCAGCGCGAGCGGACCGAGGAACGTGTCGAGCAATGCCAGCGGGTCCCGCCACTGGCCGGTGTCCGGCGATTCGCGTTCCCGCGCCGGACGCGGCGCCCCTGCCGGTCCCGTGTCGCGCCGGTCATCCTCAGCATAGGCAGGGCGCGCGTCGAGCCGGGTTCGCGCGCGCTCCATTTGCGCGACGACGCGCCGCTCATCACCGTTCGGCCGCGCCAGCTCACCGGACGCGCCGGGCGCGGCGTCAGGGGGGGCGAAGGGGCGCACTCGCAGGTCCGGCCTGCCAGGGGGGGGCGCCGGGGCGGGCGCGTCGGCGCCCCGGAGCCTGCTGGCGGGCGACCGGTCGTAGCCTGGCCGCGCCGCGTGCCTGCCAGGGGGGGGCGCGTCGGCGCCCCGGGGCCTGCTGGCGGGCGACCGGTCGTAGCCTGGCCGCGCCGCGTGCCTGCCAGGGGGGGGCGCTGGGGCGCGCGCCGTGCCGGTGCCCGGAAGGCCACCTTGTTCAGCGGACTCCCCATCGCTCGACGTCGCGGGGGAGCAATCCTCCCCCGGTCGAGGATCGCGACCGGATCGGTCCGCGCGGTCGAGACGGGTCGCGGCGAAGGTGGGAAGGTTCGCTTCGTCCTCGGCGAAGAGGGGTGAAAGCGGCTGAGGAGGGCGCTTCTTACGGGCGATGTCCTCGCCCTCCAGTGGAAAGAGAGGCTCACGCCGCCGTTGATCCGCCGGACGATCCTGGTCGTCGGATGCACTCACGGAAGTTGCTCCTGCACCAGCAGTGCCTGCTCCTCCGCCGTGGGCAGACGGAATACGCCCTCGCGATTGAGGTAGACGACCTGTTCGTTGCTGACCGTGAGCACCAGATCCTGGAGGCCGTCACCGTCCATATCTTGCAGCAATAATACCACAGGCGCAAGATCTTGACGCTCCCCGAACAGGTACGGACCGGGCAAACTACGCGCCTGCTGTGGGTCGCTCCCGGGCAGTTCGAGCACCACTACCTGGCGTTCCAGGTTCATGGCGACAATATGGGTTGGGCGCCCGGCGCCTTCCGCGCCATGGCCGACGTACCCCGTCACGTGGGCCGTGCGGGGCCGGCCATAGCGCAGATCATCGAGCGTTACCCGCGCGCGCTCCACCACTGCGCCGACCAGCACGTGGATCGCCAGCGCCGCCAGCGCGAACGTCAGCGCGTAGGTCGCCAGCCCCAGGCTCCGGGGGAGCGTGGGCATGTTCTTGCCGAGTTCCCTGCTCGTCACCGCCATAGCTGACCTCCTTCCTCCAGGTGCGTTCGCGCGGACGTGGCCCGCGCCCACCGTGCTCGGAGAAGAGGGTGTTCTGAGAAGGTGTAGCCCTCCCGGACCCTCCTGTTCGAGAACCCGCCACTGTGCCCTTGAAGCGATATGGAGAAAGCCGATTTCGCCACGCCCCTGACCATGGGAGGGTCGGTGAGGTGCGTCCTTCCCCGGCCGCCACGTCCCTTCAAGAACGTACCGTGCGCACTCC
>DAOTYR010000157.1:0-6003 GCA_034434655.1 Chloroflexaceae bacterium | reverse complement strand
GCAATCCAGATCGCGCCCGCTGCCATAAAAGCGAAGATCAGGATGCTGGCGACGATAAAGCGAAGCGGATCGGCATTGTACATCTGCACAATCCAATCCCGAAGGGAATCGCCAAACAGTTGCACTGCGTTCGCAATGATGAAAGCAGTGATGGCAATGATTGACGCCACCCCCACATATGGTGGAAACTTCGATGTGCGCATGCCTATGCTCCTCAGGTCCAATCGCAAAAGAGCGACCTCGGCATCATGATAACCGTCGGGATGCCCCCCGGCTCGTTGGTGGCTGCCGTCGGGCTGAACCCTTCGGCTAGTGCCTAGCGCAGCCGGCCTGCGCCGGCAGCCGTCGGGGTGATGGTCTTTGAGCAATGCATCCGCTATGCCAGTCTAGCCGTCGGGCTAAAGCCCTCGGCTAGCGCTCAGCGAAGCCGGCCTGCGCCGGCTCGTCCAGCCCGCGCAGGAGGCAGCGCCGGTTGCGCGGCGGCGCGTTCAGGGGCGAGGAGGATGGGACCGGAGCGTCAGAGAGACGCCGCAGGCTCGTGAGCGCCGGAGCGCTTCCTGTTGCGCTGAGCGGCAATCTACAATCTACAATCCGCAATCTACAATCTACAACGGCATCGTCGGTCATTGTCGTATCGCTGCGATGCAGAGATCCGCTGCTCGCGTGCAAGCATAGCAAAGCCCTGCTACTGCAAGCGTACGACGTTGATACCGGAGATACGGCGCCGGAAGCGCAGGCAACTTGCCTGATCAGGACCCCGCGGGCGGGACGCCCGCGCTCCCAGGGGAACCCAACAGGTATTCACGCTAAGGCATGGTTCAAAACCTGCGGTTTGCGCTTGACCGTCTGGCGGGGTGGTGTGGAGGGGCCAGGCCCCTCCATACCTCCCCTGTGGTCCCGTGTCGAGGCGAACTGTCACGTGGGTTTGAACCATGCCTGAGGCGATGGTTCACCCCTCCAGCCGCTCCAGTTCATCAATCAACTGCCCGTAGGTATCCATCGCCGCCTGCACCGGGGCCGGCGTGGTCATGTCCACGCCGGCGTCGCGCAGCAGGTCAATCGAGGGCCGCGAGGAGCCGCTGCGCAGGAAGGTGATGTAGCGCTCCACCGCCGGCTGGCCCTCATTGATGATCTGCCGGCTCAGCGCCAGGGCCGCCGAGAGGCCCGTGGCGTACTGGTAGACGTAGAAGTTGTAGTAGAAGTGGGGGATGCGCGCCCACTCGAAGCCGATCTCGTCGTCGAGCGCGAGCGTGGGGCCGTGGTACTTCGCCACCAGATCGTAGTAGCGCGCCGTGAGGGTCTCGGTGGTCAATGGCTCGCCGGCCTCGACCAGTTCGTGCATCATCAACTCGAAGCTGGCGAACATCGTCTGGCGAATGATCGTCCGCCGGATGTCCTCGATCTGCTGCACCAGCAAGCGCCGGCGCAGGGCCTCATCGTCGCGGTGCTTGAGCAGGTAGTCGGTGAGCAGGGCCTCGTTGAGCGTCGAGGCCACCTCGGCCACGAAGATGGTGTAGTTGCCGTAGACGAAGGGCTGGCTCTTGCGCGTGAAGTAGGAGTGCATCGAGTGGCCCAGTTCGTGGGCCAGGGTGAAGGCGTCATCGAGCTGGTCCTGGTAGTTGAGCAGGATGTAGGGCGGGGTGGAGTAGGACCCGCCGCTGTATGCGCCGCTGCGCTTGCCCACGTTTTCATACACGTCAATCCAGCGGCTGCCGAAGGCCTGCCGCAGGGCCGCGGCGTACTCCGGGCCAAGGGGCGCGAAGGCCGCCTCCATCAGCGCGGTGGCCTCGGGGTAGGGCACGGTCAGCGTCACATCCGGCACGGGCTGAGCGTACAGGTCGTAGACCCGCAGCTCGTCAAGGCCCATCAGCCGCTTGCGCACCTCCATGTAGCGGTAGTTCGTGGCGAGATTGGCCTCCACCGTGGCGATCAGGTTGTGGTACACCTCCAGGGGGATCTCGTTGGGCGCCAGGGCCGCCTCTAGCGCCGAGGCGTAGTTGCGCATGCGCGCCTCGATCACATGGGTGCGGATGGCCGCCCCCAGGGTGGTGGCAAGCGTGTTGCGGAAGGGCCGGAAGGCTCCGAAGTAGCTCTTGAAGGCGTCACGGCGCACGCGCCGGTCGGGACTCTCGATGAAACGTCGGTAGCGGGCGTGGGAGAGTTGCACCGGGTTGCCCTGCTCGTCGGTGATGCTGGGGAAGCTCAGGTCCGAGTCGATCAGCATCTCGAAGGTCTCGTAGGGCGCGCGGGTGATGTCGCTGAACTGCGCCAGCACGTGCTCCACCTCCGCCGAGCGGACGTGCGCCCGCCGCCGGTTGAGCTTTTCCAACTCGTAGCGGTAGAGCTGCAACGCGGGCGTCGCGGCCAGCCACTCGTCGAGGGTGGCCGCGGGCACGGCGAGGATCTCTGGCTCGATGAAGGCCATGGCCGCGGCGACGCGCGCGGCGAAGGAGCCGGCGCGCTCCTGCAGGGCCTGCCCGACCGGATCGGTGGCGTCGGTGTCCTTGCGGTGCGAGGCGTAGATGTAGAGGGCGTAGAGCCGCTGGCCCACCTCGTCGCGCAGGGCCAGCACCCGCGCCAGGTGTTCGGGGCCCTGGTTCAGGCTGCCCTGCAGGGCGGCGAGTTGCCGCGCCTGCTCCTCCACCGCCGCCAGCTCCTGTTCCCAGGCGGCCACGTCGGGAAACACCACGCTCAGATCCCAGGTAAACTCGACCGGCGCCTCGGCGCGGGTGGGCACGTTTTGGGGTGCGGTTGTCATGCGCTGCGCTCTCCTTCATCGTAACGATACTAATCCTACGCGGACGGTAATGAACGTTGATCCATAATGAAAATCAGGTTGTTCCTGGGAGAGCGCAGCCCGCCCAGACCCTCCCACCAGGTGGGGAGATGGGGCAACCCGGTTTCCCCATCCTCCTGCGGGCAGCGCCCGCCCAGACCCTCCCACCGGATGGGGAGATGGGGAAACCCGGTTTCCCCATCCCCCTGCTTGAGGGCCTGGCCCTCCCGCGGGCGGGGGTACGGGGAAACCGGGTTTCCCCATCCTCCTGCTTGAGGGCCTGGCCCTCCCAAACCCTCCCGCGGGCGGGGGCGTGGGGCAACCCGGTTTCCCCATCCTCCTGAGGGTTGCGCCTCCCAAACCCTCCTATGGGCAGGGGCGTGGGGAAACCAGGTTTCCCCACACCCCTCTCCGAGAGCTTATGTTCACGTTCAAAGATTTGATATTACTCAAACAGCAACTGCTCCAGACGATCCACGAAGCGTGTCAACACGCCAAAGGCCCGCTCCATCGGTTCGGGGGCGCGCATGTCGATCCCGGCCAGTTGCAGGGCCTCCAGCGGGTAGCGCGAACCACCCGCGCGCAGGCAGTCCAGGTAGCGTTCCGCGGCCCCGGGCTCGCCCTGCAGCACCCTGTCGGCCAGGGCATTGGCCGCGGCGATACCCGAGGCGTACTGGAAGACGTAAAAGGCGCTGTACAGGTGCGGAAACTGGGCCCAGGCAATGCCGTTCCGCGCCGGTTCGACGCGCACCGCCGGCCCGTAGCCGCGGGCGAAGAGGCCCGCCAGCACCTCGATCATCCCGTCGGCGGTCACCGGCTCGCCATCCTCGACCCAGGCGTGGACCTGTTGCTCGAACTGCGCGAGGATGGGCATGAGGAACAGGTAGCGGTGAAAGTTGTGCATCGCCTCCTCGAGGATAGCGATTTCCACCTCTCGCGCCGGACCCTGGGCAAGCAGATGCCCCCGCAGCAGGGCCTGGTTGAAGTTCGAGGCCACCTCGGCAACGAAGGTCGAGTAGTCGGCATACACGGGCATCTGGGCGTGGTTGGCCAGCCAGGAGTGCATCGAGTGGCCCAGTTCGTGGGCCAGGGTGCTCACCCCGTTGAGGGTGCCGTCATAGTTCAGCAAAATGAACGGGCGCGTGTCGTAGCTGCCCGAGGAATAGGCCCCGCTAGTCTTGCCGCGGTTGGGATACACGTCCACCCAGCGCTCGCGGGTCAGCCCGGCCCGCGCCACCGCCGCGTATTCGGCCCCTAGCGGCTCGACGCTGGCGCAGACCAGCTCGACCGCCCGCGGGTAGGGCACGTGGTAGGTCGGCGCGAGCGGCGCGAAGATGTCGCACGGCGCCATCACCTCCAACCCCAGGGCGCGTCGGCGGATGTCCCAGTAGCGGTGCCAGAGCGGCACATGGCGGTTGCACGCCGCGATCACATTGTCGTACACCGCGCGGGGGAGATTGTCGCGGTCCAGGCTGGCGCTCAAGGTGTCGGCGTAGCCCCGCGAGCGGGCCAGGAACACATCGGCCTTGACGCTCCCGGCATAGATCGCGCCGAAGGTATTCTTGAAGGCCAGAAAGCCGTCCTGAAACTGTTCCCAGGCGCGCTGGCGCAGGGCGCGGTCAGGGCTCTGCAACAACTCCTCGATCGTGCCCGGCGCCACCTCGTGCCGCGCGCCGGCGCTGTCCTCCGCGGCGGCGAAGCGCAGGTCGCTCTCGGCCAGCATGAGGTAGGCGCTGTAGGCGGCGCTGAGCGGCTCGCCCGCCCGCGCCAGGAGTTGCTCGATCTCCACCGGGCGCACGTGGGGCGCGCGCCGGCGCAGGTTCTCGAAGTAGTGCCGGTAGGGAAGCAGATCCGGCCCGGCGGCGATCAGCGCCTCCAGCCGTTCCGGGGCAAGGGCCAGCAACTCCGGCTCGGCGAACGCGGTGGCCGCGCCGAGCCGGGCAGAGAGGCTGAGGGCGCGCTCGCGCAGCGCCGCCGCGGCCTGGTTGGTGGTATCCTCATCGAAGCGCATATGCGCGTAGGCGAAGAGCCGGCCCATCATGACCCGCAAGGTGTCGGCCAGCCGCAGCCAGGCGAGCAACACTTCCGGGGCCTCCCCCAGGCGCCCCCGGTAGCCGGCGACCGCGTCCAGTTGCGCCTCGAAGGCGCGCGCGTCAGCCTCCCAGGCCGCCTGGTCGGGGTAGATGCTGGCGAGATCCCATGTATATTCAACCGGCGCCTCGGCGCGATCGGGGAGCGTCACGGTCATTGGTGGTCCTTTCTCAGGCAATGGTCGGGTCAGGAATAGATCACCCGGGCATTATACCCGCGCCGCGTGGCCGGCGCCAGTAGCGCGGAGCGCGTGCCTGTTCACGGGGGCAGAATGAGTTTTAGGCGTGTTTCATACCATTTCCTGTTGAACTTTCCGCATTGGTCGGAGTGCCGGATCGCACGGTGACGCCCTGCGGGGCAATCCACAATCCAAAATCGGCAATCAACAATGGTATCACGTGGAGAAACCCGGTTTCCCCACACGTCTGCGCGCGGGCGACGCCCGCCCACACCCTGCCGCGGGCGGGGGAATGGGGGAACCGGGTTTCCCCAGACCCCTGCTCGATCCGCAGTACGTTGCAACGAAGGGGCCTGCCCTCTCCCCAGATCTCCCCCGCCGGGGGCGGGAACCCGGCGCCTCCCCCCGGCGGGGGTAGGCTGGGAGGGGGCAGCACGCTGCGAACGGTGTTCACCTCAGCCGTCCATGCGATTCGCGCACAACGCCCGATGAACATACGGTTGTTCCTGGGAGGGCTGCGCCCTCCCAGACCCTCCCGTAGGTCGGGGCCCGGGTGCGCGGGCCTCCGGCCCGCATCCGCAAGGGGATAACAGGGTTCTCCTGGGAGGGCGAAGCCCTCCCAAACCCTCCCGCGGGTGGGGGCATGGGGAAACCGGGTTTCCCCATGCCCCTCTTCGAGAGCCTATGTTCACGTTAGGCATGGTTCAAACGCACGTGACCGTTTGCCTCGACACGGGACCACAGGGGAGGTTGTGGTGGGCCCAGGCCCCTCCACACCTGCCCGCCAGACTGTCAGGCGCAAACCGCAGGTTTTGAACCATGCCTTAGAACGGGATATCGTCGTCGTTCTCGATTGGCTGGGGTTGATTCCGGGCAGCGGGGCGCGCCGGGGCGCGCGAGGAGGCGCCCGAGGGGCGCTCGACCGCGCCACCGGGGGCGGCGGGAGCACGGCGCGAGG
>DAOTYR010000156.1:0-19430 GCA_034434655.1 Chloroflexaceae bacterium | reverse complement strand
CCCTCCTCCGAGGGGCTATGTTCACGTCAGCCGTCCATGCCGCCAGGCGGCACACCGCCCAATGACAACGGGGGTATGGGGGAACCTGGTTCCCCCATTTTCACGTCAGGTTGCGCCCACATCGGGAAAGCCACGGTTCCCCACCCCCGCGACTAGCGGCGCAGGTAATAGGCACCCATGGCCGCCGCCAGGGTGAGGCTCAGCCCCACCCACAGCATCGCGCCCAGGCCACCGATGCGCAGCAGACCCATCGCCAGCACGACCAGCGCGCCGGTGACCGCGCCGGCGAGCACCGCCAGCCACAGGTTCCCCGTCTGGCGCGACAGGCGTCCCACCAGGGCCGCGCCCAGACCCGCCCCGGCCCCGAAGCCGATGATCGCCAGGAAGACCTGTACCGATAGCAGGCCCATACCCAGTTGCTGAGCCACTCCGACGGCCATCAGCGCGACGCTCACCAGGTATGCCAGCAGCACCCCGAACAGAAGCCCGCCGATGATGGCGCCGATGACCTGGAAGAGGAGCGTGAACGGTGATGGTGGAAGGGAGGTTTTTTGCATACGGTGATGTGCACTTCCTGGCGCCCACGCGCACAGCACATGGGACGCGATGGACAATAACCCCGGGGCGCGGCCCTCCAGCGCACGCGCGAGCCTCTATACAAACAATATCATACATTCGTAAAACGCGCCCGGCGCTATTCGATATAGATTGGATTCGTAAACAACCACGACTTCCCCCCCACGTACCCCTCCAGCCGGTACACCGCGCCCTCCTCCACGCTCTGGCGGATGCGGCGCACCCCGCTGGTCAGCACCTCGCCGTCGGCGATCAGGCGGATGAAGGCGTTACGCCCCACGTCGGCCTCGATCAGCAGGGGGCCATCAGCGACTGAAGCCGTGTCGCCGATGGTGTAGACCGCTCCGCCCCGGCGGGCCGTAAAGATAATCGCCGGGGCGGCGCCGTCGAGCCGGTTTACGAAGTAGCTCCGCCCCGCGCCCAGGGCGGCATACACCTGTTGCGTTGCCACTTCCGGGTCATCGTGCAAGGGCCGATCCAGCAGCAGGTAATTGGTGAGCGTGCCAAACAGCCAGCGGTAGGGAAAAACCTCGATTTCCCCCCAGGGCGCGCGGTGCTTGAAGGCGTGCGCGTCCACGCCTCCGATGCCGAAGGTGCGCCGCCCGACCATGTTCAGCCGGTCCCACCAGGCCAGGGTGGCAGGTGTAGGACCGCTGAGACCCAGCGCCGGCACGAAGAAGTGCGCGTAGCGATTGCGCCGCGTCAGGTGCTCGCCCCAGTCGCTCATCAGATTCCACAGTTCCAGACCCACGGGCCGGCCCGCCCGGTCGGTCGGGCCATCAATCGTCCAGTCATCCCAGCGGTAACAATCCTTGAAATCATTGCGCACCCGTTCGTCGGGATGGGCAATGATGCCAAACCCGCCGTGAGCATAGACCGCGTCGATAAAGGACTGCGGCGGCAAGGCATGGCTGATCACCTGGCGCACGTTGAGCGCCAGGAAGTGATTGCGCGGCGGGGTGATTTCGTGCCCGACAATTACCAGCAGACCGTTGTGCCAGCCGGCGAAGGGCAATCCTTCCAGCGTGTCGTGGTCGGTGACGATGATCCAGCGCAGACCGGCCTCACGGGCGGCGGCGATGACCTGGGGGAACGTGCCCGTCCCGTCGGAGTAGATGGTGTGGATGTGGATCGCGCCGGGGTAGATGAATGGAGGAGGCATAGGCTTGAGAAGTTACCGTGAACATAGTCCCTCGGAGCGGGGTGTGGGGAAACCGGGTTTCCCCACACCCCGCCCGCGGGAGGGTTCGGGAGGGCCTGGCCCTCAGGCAAGGGGATGGGGAAACCAGGTTTTCCCATCCCCCACGGATGCGGGCCGGAGGCCCGCGCACCCAGGCCCCGGCCTGTGGGAGGGTTTGGGAGGGCTGCGCCCTCCCAGGAACAAACTGTTTTCATGCCGTTGGTGTGCGGCGCAGCCACATAGACGGCTGAAGGGGTTCAGGAGGGCCAGGCCCTCATACAACGCTATCAACCGGCTCACGCAGCGACTCAGGCAGCGGCTGGCCCTGCCGGAGACGGTAGGTGGGCACACGCAACCCGGCCAGTCGTCGCAGGAGCGGCTCGGGGTCCTGCCAGCCACCGTAGCTCTGAGGGTCCACGAAGAGCGCCACCGCCCGCACCCCGCGAGAGAGGTGCTGTTGCAGGGCGCTGACCCAGCGTTCGTCCACCGATGAGGAGATCACCACCAGCGTACAGTTGGGGCCAAAGCGCTGGCTTTCCGCCACGAGCACCTCGGCCAGGGCGTGGGCGCCGTGGGCGCGGAGCACGGCCAGAGCTTCGAGGATCTTGAAGAGCTGCCGGGCCTCGCGCTCGGCAGGGATGAGTTCGCGATGCTGGCCCCAGGCCACCAGTCCCACCAGACGGTTCTGCGCCAGCAGGGCCCGGGCCAGCGAGGCCGCAGCCATCACCGCGTGTTCCTCGGTGCTCTCCAGGGCGAACCCCGGCGCCGCGGCGGTCTGACGCGCCCACCAGGGACCCGCGTCCGCGTCGGGGGCATCGCCGCCGCGGTGCCGTTGGGCGGCGCGAATGTCGCGCACCACGGCCCGTTCTTGCATATCCAGCACCAGATAGACATCGGCACTGGAATCCAGTTCGAACTCCTTGACCATCAACTGGCCCAGGCGCGCCGTCGAACGCCAGTGGATGCGGTTCATGCTGTCGCCCGGCGCGTATTCGCGCACCGTGGCGACATTGGGTGTCAGATGGAAGCTGCGGGCGCGGGTGGTCTGCCCGCCCGGCAATTCGGCGCCGGGCAGCCGGAAGTCGGGCACATCCACCATCTGGGGGTAGACCAGGATCTCGCCGGTTGCCGGGAACGAGCGGCGCAGCCGCACGATGCCGAAAGGATCGCCGCTGATCAGCGTGGCCGGCCCCAGGCGAAAGCGCCCCCGCCGCGTGCAGAGGGTGCGCGCTGTCCAGCGACCGGTCTCTTTGCCGGCCAGGGAGGCCACAAAACCAGGGCCGCGCTCCGGCAACTCCGACTCGTCGTACAGCTCGACCCAGAGCCTGGGGAGGAACCAGCGGTTCCGCAGGATGATATGCTCACGGGCATACTCGCCCACCGTGGTCCGTGGCGTCAGGGTCTCGCGCTCGACAACCAGACCGCGCAGATTGAGCCAGGCCCAGAGCGCCGCCAGGACGAGCAGGCCAACGAGCAGGTAGCTCAGATGGAAGAAGAGCCGCAGGCCGGTGCCCTGGGCGGCCAGAAAGCTCAGCCCGGCCAGGATCAGCAGTGTCAGCGGACGAACGAGCATAGTAGATTTCACGTGTGTTTTCAGGCTACCCTATCATGGTACCACGCCGGTTGCAGCCGGCAGGTACAATTGCGGGCGCAGACGCAAACGAACGGCGACTGCGCCCGTATGATCATCAGCCGTCCATGCGGCGCGCGCCGCCCACCGACGGGATGAATAGACTTCCTGGGAGGGCTGCGCCCTCCCACACCCTCCCGCGGGCGGGGGTCTGGGGAAACCAGGTTTCCCCAGACCCCTGCTCGAGGGCCAGGCCCTTCCGCCGGCGAGGGCGTGGGGAAACCCGGTTTCCCCACACCCCTCGCCAAGGGCGTATGTTCACGTTAGCCCGTGTGCCACCCGCACACACGAGTGGTGCGAGCAAGCAATGGTGTGGGCGGGCTGCGCCCGCCCACACCTCCCGCAGGCGAGGATGGTCACCGGCGCCGGGTGCGCAGGCCGGGCGGGTGTCCCGCATGCGCGCGGGGCCGGCGCCCGCCCACACCCGCTCCCTGGGCACGGGTCGGGGGAAACCGGGTTTCCCCCGACCCGTGCCCCACACCAACGGGATGCAACCAGGTTGTTCTGAGGAGACCATGTTCACTTCCGCGCGACGAGGGATAACAATGGACCGACTGGGTGCATGGATCGCGAGCGTGCGCGCTCCCGACGAAGACGTACAGCGCCGCGGGCGGCTGCTGAACATTCTGGCCCTCGGCCTGATCATGCTGAGCCTGGTCTACGTGCCGATCAGCCTGATAACCGGCTATGCCCTCTTACGTATCGGGCAACTCCTGATCATGGCTCTGGCCGCCGCCGGAGCATTCTGGCTTGGCCGATCCGGACGCATAACCCTGGGCGCCTATCTCCTCATCGGGGTGCTGATCTACGTGGTAGCCTCATCCATTCCTGGCCGATTTTTCTCCGCCAACATTCTCTTCTTCACCATTCTCCCGGTGCTCTTTGCGGGCGTCCTGCTGGCGCCCATCCACATCTGGAACGTGCTGATCATCACGGTGGTGGTCAGTGTGGTTCGGGTGAGCCAGCTCCCCCCTGGCATACGCTACAGTATGTCGTGGAACACGGCCTTCTACAACGCGCCATTGCTGCTCTTCGCGGTCGCGCTGGTGAGTTTCCTGAGCGCTCGCGCGACCATTCAGACCCTGCGCCATCTGGCCAGGGCGCGCGCCGAAGCCGAGGCGGCCAGCCAGGCCCTCGCCGCCAGCAACGCCGCTCTGGAGACGCGGGTCGAAGAACGCACCGTCGCCTTGCGCCGGGCGCTCGAAGAGCAACAGGCCATTGCCGCGCAACTCCAGAGCAGCCTGGCGGCCCAGCAAGAACTCAACCGCGTCATCGCCTCCCTGTCGGTGCCGGTCATTCCCATCAGCGCCGGCACCCTGGTGGCGCCAATCGTCGGCAACCTCGACACCGAACGCACCGGGCTGCTGCTCACCACCCTGCTGGAACAGGTTGAAACGACCGGAGCCCGCACGGTCGTGCTGGACATTACCGGCGTAGCCGTGGTGGACACCCAGGTGGCCGCGGCGCTGCTGCGGGTCGCCGGCGCCGCCCGTCTGATGGGCGCCGAGACGGTGATCGTCGGCATTCGCCCCGAGGTGGCGCAGACCATGGTGCACCTGGGCGTGGATCTGACCGGGCTCCGCACCGCCGCTACCCTCCAGGACGGTCTTCAGGCAATGAACGACCGCTCACGCTAACGTAAGAATGGGGGAACCAGGTTCCCCCATCCCCCCGCCCGCAGGAGGGTTTGGGAGGGCGATGCCCTCAAGCAGGGGTGTGGGGAAACCGGGTTTCCCCCCGCCCCGGCCCGTAGGATAGCCTGGCCCTCGAGCAAGGGGTAGGGGGAAACCGGTTTTCCCCCTACCCTCACCCGCTGGGAGGGTGTGGGAGAGCTACGCCCTTCCGCTTTCTCAGAGCAGGGGTGTGGGGAAACCGGGTTTCCCCGTGTTCACGTCAGGGCCGCCAGCACCTCTTTGCGCGGCACACTGCGCTGCTCCCCGGCCAGCAGGTCCTTGACCACCACCTCGTTGCGCGCCAGTTCATCGGGGCCGAGCACCAGGGCGTAGCGCACCCCTTTGCGGTCGGCCTCCTTGAACTGCTTGCCTAGCCCGGCGGCGGGGTCGAGACTTACCAGCGTGTTGACTCCCCCCGCGCGCAGTTCGCGGGCCAGTTCAAGGCTCGCCCCGGTCAACTCGGCGTTGAAGATGGTCACGTAGGCTATGGCCGTGCTGGTGGTCCGTGGGCCAAGACCCAGTTCCTCCATCACGTCGTGCAGCCGGTCAATGCCGAAGGCCAGGCCCACAGTGGGAACCGGCCGCCCGGCAAACTGGCCGATCAGTTCATCGTAGCGCCCGCCGCCGAGGAGCGAGCCTTCGGGCCAGTGGGGGGTAATCGTCTCGAAGACCATGCCCGTGTAGTAGGCCAGGCCACGGGCCAGGCGCGGAGCGACGCGGTAACGCTCCGCCGGCACGCCCATCGCGGCGAGGCCGGCGATGATCGCCCGCAGGTTCTCTAGCGCGGCGGACGCGCGCGCGTCGCCGGCCAGTTGCTCCGTCAGCGCCGCCAGCACCGCGTCCGGCTCGCCCTCGATCTGCACCAGCGCCAGGATATGATCGGCGGCTGCCGGCTGCACGCCGGCCCGCAACAGTTCCTCGCGCACTCCATTGGCGCCGAGCTTGTCGAACTTATCAATCGCCCGGTACACGCCCCCGGCAGCCTCCTCGTCGAGACCGCTGACGCGGGCGATGCCGCCGATCACCTGGCGGTGGTTGAGCAGGGTGGTAAAGCCGGGAAAACCCAGGTCGGCCAGCGCATCGGTGAGCAGGGCCACGATCTCGGCGTCGGCGAGCGGCGAAGCGCTGCCGACAATATCAACGTCGAACTGGTAAAACTCACGGTAGCGCCCCCGCGCCGGGCGTTCGCCGCGGTAGCTTGGCCCGTAGGCGTAACGGCGCCATGGCAGCGTCACGGCGGCCCCGTACTGGGCCACCACCCGTGCTAGCGGCACGGTCTGATCGTAGCGCAGGGCCAGGCGCCGACCCCCGTGATCCTCGAAGCGGTAGATCAGCTTTTCCTCATCCCCGAGCTTGCCCTCCAGGACCTCGGCATACTCCACCACCGGCGTCTGCAACGGCTCGAAGCCATACCGCTCAGCCACCCGCGTGATCACCGTCAGGATGTGCTGGCGCAGCAGCATCGCCTGGGGCAGATGATCGCGCATCCCTTTGATGTTTTGAACTCTGGACATACGCTGTTCCTAACGTGAACATGGTCCCTCGGAGGAGGGGTGTGGGGAAACCGGGTTTCCCCGCGCCCCCGCCCCGCAGGGAAATGGGGAAACCGGGTTTCCCCATCCCCCCACCCGCGGGAGGGTTGGGGAGGGCTACACCCTCGGTCAGAGGGGTGGGAAACCCGGGTTTCCCCACGCCCCGCCCCGCAGGGAAATGGGGAAACCGGGTTTCCCCACACCCCGCCCGCGGGAGGGTCTGGGAGGGCTACGCCCTCAAGCAGGGGTGTGGGGAAACCGGGGTTCCCCACGCCCCGCCCCCGGGAAGGTGAGGGCGCAGCCCTTACGCAGGGGGATGGGGAAACCGGGTTTCCCCATCCCCCCACCCGGTGGGAGGGTCTGGAAGGGCTACGCCCTCAAGCAGGGGTGTGGAGAAACCGGGGTTCCCCATCCCCCCGCCCCCGGGAAACGGAACCGTTTCCAGGCGCCTATCGCACCAGTTCAACCGTCGCCAGATCGAGAATGCCCATGGGCGTCAATTCCAGGCCGCGCACGTAGGGCTTGACCAGCATGTATTCTACGTCATGGTACAACGGGATCAGCGGCGCGTCGGCCAGAATGCGCCGCTCCGCCTCGCGGTACAGTTCGTAGCGGGTCGCTTCATCAGGCTCTACTGCCGCCTGATCGAGCAGGGCATCTACGTCGGGATTGCCATAGGCGAAGTGGTTCTCGCCGCTGCCGCTGCGGAACAGTACATCGAGGAAGTTCTCCGGATCGGGGTAATCGGCGATCCAGCCGCTGCTGAACATGGGCAGGGTATTCGTATCGAGCGCGTCAAGAAACGCGCCGAAATCCTCGTAATCGCGCACCTCGATGCTCAGGCCCAGGTCGCGTTCGGCCACATCGCGCAGCGTCGCGCTCCACCCGCCGTAGGCCACGATGGGGGGCAGGCCGGCCACACCCCCATAGCGCGACTCGTCCAGCAAGGCCCGCGCCCGCGCCACATCGGGCTTTGGCAGGGGCAGGTCGGGATTGTAGCCCGGCATGCCCGGCGGCAGCACGCCAGCCGCAGGTTGGGCCGCGCCCTGCAAGGACAGGTCGGCGATCGTCTGGCGGTCGAGGAGCAGGGTAAAGGCCTCGCGCACCTTCGGGTCATCGAAGGGCGCGAGGCGCACATTCATGCCGATGTAGAACAGCGAGAGCTGCGGCACACGGAGCAGTTCGCGCGAGAGAGGATTGTTCTCGTCGCGCACGCGGGCCAGGGCGTAGGGCGGCACGCTGACGATATCAATGTCGCCTTCTTCGTAGAGCACCTGCGGATTGCTCGCCGCGGCGCCGATGAGCATCCGCACCCGATCCAGACGCGCCGGTTGGCGGTAAAACGCCGGATTGCGCGCCAGCACCAGGAGCCGGTCGTGGTCCCAGCGTTCAATGCTAAACGGCCCGCTGCCATTGGGCCGCTCGGTCCAGCGGGCGCCGCCCCGCTCCACCGCGCGCCGATCGACGACAAAACTGGTCGGATGGGCCAGTTTGGCCAGGAAGTAGCCCTTGGGGGCGTCAATGGTGATCGTCAGGGTGCGCGCATCGAGCACCCGCACCCCCTCGATGCGTTCGGCCTGCCCGGCGATCTTCTCGCGCACCCCCACGATATCGCCCAGATAGGTGCGGGCGGGCAGGGCGGGGGCCAGGCGCGGGTCGGCGGCCCGTTCGAGGCTGTAGCGCACATCTTCGGCGGTCAGCGGCGCGCCATCGGCGAAGCGCGCCGTGGGGCGCAGGCGGAAGGTGTAGGTGCGGCCATCCGGCCCCAGTTCCCACGTCTCGGCCAGGTCTGGCTCCGGCTCCAGGCGATTGGAGAGGCGCACCAGGCCGCTGAAGATCTGCCGCACGACGAAGGCGCTGGTCACGTCACCCACCAGGGCCGGATCCAGCGTCTGCGGATCGCGAACGCCGAGGGTCATGATCAGCGTGCCGCCGGGGGCGGCGTCAGCCGCGGGGAAGGGCGCGGGCGTCGCGCTGGGGGAGGGGGACAGGAAGGCGCAGCCGGCGATGAGCAGGCTCGCCAGCAGCAGCGCGATCATGCAGTAGCGGGGTGGCAGGGTCATGATGCCCCCAATTATACCCTATGCCGGGCACGCAGGGGCGCCTCAGGGCGGGGGCGACATGGTCGCTGCGGTACGATTACAACCGGGGATGGGCAACAAAAAATTCGTATATCAACTGCGAAGCGGAGATGGTCTGAGTCGGTTCATCACCGCCTGCCCAGGCGGAACCGTTGCTGCCTGGCCAGGCGTGTTTACCGCCGATGATGGTGTACAACTCCACGGCTGTGCCCGCTGCGCATGGACTCCACACCTGGTGCTCGATGTCGTCAAAAGCCGTCGTCTGCGGCTGGGGATCGCAGCCGTTGAACGTGGTCCAGAACTCGACCGACTCCCGCACTGAAGCAAAATCCACCCCCACAAGCGAGTCAGGTCCCACCCCACCGTTGTAGGGCAGGTGCGTGTCATCGGTACCGTGAAAGTGAATCACCGAAACGGGCTGCGCGGGGCGGCAGGGTTCGTAGTTCAACGTCCCCGCTACGGAGGCGATGGCCGCAATCACCTCCGAGGCCTCACACGCCAGACGGTAAGCCATGATTCCACCGTTAGAGACCCCGGCGACGTAGATGCGCTTTGGGTCAATGTTGTATGCGGCCTGAAGTTCGGCGATAAGGGCGCGCAGGAAACCAACATCGTCCACGTTGTGTCGCTGAGCGTAGCCGCAGCAACTGCCGCCATTCCAGGTCAAGAGAGCGTCCTGCCGTCTGCCTGTTCCGTTTGGGTAGACGACGAGGAAGCCCTGTTCATCGGCGAGGCGGTTGAAATCGCTCACGCGCCGCTGGTGTTCAGCATTCCCCCCGCCCCCGTGCAGCGAGAGCACTAGGGGCATGGGGCGGCTCTCGTCGTATGACGGAGCGACATGCAGCAGATAGGTGCGCTCCACTCCGCCGTAATTCAAGGTGTGGAGGGAATCTGCGCTGGCAATCGGAATCGTTCGGGAACAAGCGGTGAGAAAGATCGCGCTCAGAAGAAAAAACACGACGAATCGCTTCATCATGAAACACCCATTGGCATTGAACGAGCGGCATACGCGCCCCGGCCAGTGCAGATTGCAGCACCATTGCGGACACCTGCAATCCGCAATGGATTGTATACCCGCGCAGTGAAGAGAATATTGAGAAGTTATGTGTTTTTGATGAAGCGGCAGGAGATGCTAACGTGAACATAGGCCCTCGGCGAGGGGCGTGGGGAAACCGGGGTTCCCCACGCCCCCGCCCCGCAGAGGCATGGGGAAACCGGGGTTCCCCATGCCCTCCTCCAGGGGCAGGGTGTGGGAGGGCGCAGCCCTCACGCAGGGGTGTGGGGAAACCGGGTTTCCCCACGCCCCCGCCCCGCAGGGGCATGGGGAAACCGGGGTTCCCCATGCCCCCACCCGCGGGAGGGTTGAGGCGGGCGGAGCCCGCACGCAGGGGTGTGGGGAAACCAGGTTTCCCCAGACCTTCCTCCAGGGGCAGGGTGGTGGGGCGCGGCCTGGAGCAGGCAGCATGCGGCCGCCACGGGTGGAACAGGAAGTGCGGGGAGGCGAAGCCACCCCCCCCCACCCCTCCAGATGACCTGGGTATAATTGTGCCATGTGGCAATACCGCGCTATCCTCAGCCGCCGCCCCGTGGCGGGGTTCTACGTGCTGGCCTTTGCGATCTCCTGGTCAGGCTGGATTCCCCAGGCGCTCTATGCGCGTGGAATGTTTCCCATTGATAGCCCATTCTTCAACCTGTTAGGGGGCGGCGGGCCAACCCTGGCCGCCGTCATCGTGCTGCTGGCGCGTGGCGAAGCGGACGCCGTCCGCCGTCTGTTCGGCGCCGTCCTGCGCCTTCGCGCGCCCTGGTGGTGCTATGCTTTTGTCGTTGGCTTCTGGGTGGCGGTGGCAGTGGCGGCACCTGGTATCGCCGCGCGCTTTGGCCCGGCGGCCCCGGCGCTGCACCGGGTAGCGTGGGGCGCGCTCCCGCTGACCGTCGTTGCGCTGGCCCTGAGCAGCGTGTGGGAGGAAATCGGCTGGCGCGGCTTTGCCCTCCCGCGCTTGCAGGCCACCTGCTCCGATGGAAGCATCACAGTGATCATGGGCCTCTTGTGGAGCCTGTGGCACGTCCCCCTGCTGCTCAACCCCGCCTCGCCCATGGCCGGCCTGCCCTGGTATGGACAGACCCTGTTCTGGCTGTCTATGACGGCGATCTACACCTGGCTCTACCGCCATACCGCGCCGGGCCTGTTCGTGGTCACGCTGTTCCACGCGCTGTCCAATACCGTGGCATGGATCTTTCTGGAGGCCGGGATCTTCGGTCCTACGCACCTGCCGGTGGTTGGCGCGACCACGCTGGTGGCGCTGGTGATCGTTCTGGTCTACGGGCCACGTCGTTTTGCGCGCTAATCGCGGGCGCCTGGGCGCAGGCCTTATCGCGATGACAGTGTTTCGATCAGCCGATCAACACGGAACGGCTAGACTACACAAAACTGCTGCCACCGAAGTCGCCGCCGTAAGCGTTCACATTTCTCCCGAGAGCGCGGGCAGCTTGCCTGCGGAGACGCGACGAGGGCGTCCCGCCCTCGCTTCCAGGCGCGTGGGTTACCCCAGGTGTGAACAGTTAGATAGTCCGTCTTCCTTGACACTGACGCGTAGCGGTCCTATAATCGTCAAACATTCGAGCTACCTGGGCATTGCTGCACGCCCAGGCTACGGTTTGGAAGGTTACAGGGAGGCTGTGCCTCCCTGTCTGCCCCGGTGCCGTGCTCACAGTGGCAGACGTGTTCCGGGTTCGCCAGGGCACGCCTCTGCCGCGGGCGAAATAAGAAGGACCGCGATGGGCTGCGCCCCCTGCACCTCCCCCCAGGCAGTTACCTACGAGGCCGCGCGGCAAAACCATGTCGAAAGCGCATGTTGATTGAACCCGCGCATTCTCGCGCGAGGAGGTTATGCAACTTGAGCCAAGAGGCGCACATAGCTTTGAACGGACGAGACGCGGATCTCGGCGCCTGGATTCCACAGGAACTGAAATCACTTATTGACATTGATCCTCAAACGGCAATTCCTGCTATAGCCAGGGACGCCCGTCTGATGAGCGCGATCGATGATGTTGTTCGTTCGATCCCAACGCAGCATCACCTTCTCCTGCGCGATGCACGATCACTGAGTGATCTGGCGCCTGACTCGGTACATCTTGTCCTGACCTCCCCACCTTACTGGACCCTCAAAGCGTATCGGCACTCCGAGGGTCAGCTCGGGCAAATCACGAACTACGAGACATTTCTAGCCGAGCTTGATAAAGTGTGGACTCATTGTTTCCATGCGCTGGTGCCCGGTGGCCGTCTCATCTGCGTTGTTGGCGATGTCTGTCTTTCTCGGCGGAAGAATGAGGGACGCCACACCGTCGTCCCGCTCCATGCATCAATCCAGGAGCGTTGTCGTCGCATCGGGTTTGATAATCTTGCTCCTATTATCTGGCATAAGATCGCAAATGCCGCCTATGAGGTCGAGAACGGCAAGGCTGGTTTTCTTGGCAAGCCCTACGAGCCAAATGCGGTTATCAAGAATGATATCGAGTTTATTCTTATGGAGCGAAAACCTGGCGGCTATCGGAAACCTTCGCTGGCCAAGCGCTTGCTGAGCATCATCTCATCGGACAATTACCAGCAGTGGTTTCAGCAGATCTGGACCGGAATTACAGGGGCTTCAACCCGCGACCATCCTGCTCCATACCCGGTTGAACTGGCTGAGAGACTGATCCGCATGTTCAGCTTTGTTGGCGATACAGTGCTCGATCCGTTCATGGGCACAGGCACCACAAGTATAGCAGCGGCTCGCTCCGGTCGGAACAGTGTCGGCTGCGAGATAGATCCGTACTATTTCGACATGGCCGAGCGACGTATTCGCAATGAGACGACCGGATTATTTTCTAATGTCCAGATTCATGTTTTCAAGGACTAATAGAACTCTCAATGGGAACAAGTCGTGACGATCTGACGCGAGGCGTGCAGGCCGCCATTCGCCACTTCTGGCAAACACGTGAACGCCAGGCAAGCACGCAAGGCACGAGATCGGGAAACCGTGATCGTGGAGCACGCAGTGCTGTCACGGGAGGCGCGCACCTTGACGGCTTCGCCGAATTGATCCGTACACTCGTGGTCGCTGCCGGTATCAGCGATACTGCTGTTCATCGCCGGACACGGGTCGAATTGCCGGGTTACTACCGTGCAGAGAAAAAATGGGATCTCGTGATCGTCGTGGATGGCCGTCTCTTTGCGACCGTTGAGTTTAAGGCGCAGGTAGGTCCCTCTTTTGGAAACAATTACAATAACCGAACGGAAGAAGCGCTGGGCAATGCAACTGATTACTGGGCCGCCTATCGAGAAGGCGCATTTAGAGGTTCACCTAAGCCCTGGCTGGGCTATCTCATCCTTTTGGAGGACGCGGCTGGCTCTACTTGCCCCATCTCTGTGGCCGAGCCGCATTTTCCTGTGTTTAACGAGTTCCGCGGGGCGTCCTATGCCAAACGTTATGAAATCCTTTTGACCAAAATGATGCGTGATCGTCTCTACGATGCCGCGTGTCTCATTCTTTCCCCTAGAGATGCGATCGACACCGGAGCATTCACAGAACCCTGCGCGGAATTGTCGTTCTTTAACTTTGCCGAGAGTCTGCTTGCCCGCGCCATTGCGTATGCAAAAACACGCATGTGAAGCCCCTGCGTTGCGAACGCTCACCCGGACTCGCTGCCCGCCAACTGCCCGCACGCCGCGGCGATAGCCACGCCGCGCTCGACGCGCACCGTGCAGGGGATCTGGTAGTCAAGCAGGATCTGCTGGAAGTCGAGCACCCGCTGCCGCTCGGAGCGGCCGAGGGGCATGCCCGGCACCGGGTTCCAGGGGATCAGGTTCACGTGGCAGAGCAGCGGGGGACCCTTGCTGACCCCCTGGCCGCGCAGCAGCTTCGCCAGGGCCAGGGCCTGGTGGGGATGGTCATTGCGCCCCTGGAGCAGCACGTACTCGAAGCTTACCCGCCGGCCCGTGCTGGCGATATACTCGCGGGTGGCGTCGAGCAACTCGGCCAGCGGGTAGCGCCGGTTGACCGGCATCAACTCGGAGCGCAGGGCGTCGTCGGGGGCGTGGAGCGAGATGGCCAGGTTGATCGGCAGGCGCTCGTTGGCCAGCCGGCGAATGCCGGCGGGCAAGCCCACCGTCGAAACGGTCATGCTCCGCGCGCCCAGGTTGAAGCCCTGGGGGTCGTGCAGCCGTTCGACCGCCGCCCACCAGCGGTCGTAGTTGGCGAACGGCTCGCCCATGCCCATGAACACCAGGTTGGTGATCCGCCCCACCTGGCGCGTCACCCGCTCGCTGAAGGGCTCGCCCTCGGCGCCCCACCATTGCCCGTCATCGCCGAGCGCGGCGGCATCGGCGGCGCGCGCCGCTAGAGCGGCGACCGGCGCCTCGGCCCGTTGCCAGCGGCGCAACTCCCGCGAGGCCCACAGGGCCTGCTCCACGATCTCGCCCGTGGTCAGGTTGCGCAGCAGCCCCAGCTTGCCGGTGGCGCAGAACACGCAGCCCATCCCGCAGCCGGCCTGGGTCGAGACGCAGGCCGTGGCCCGGTCAGGGTAGATCATCAGCACCGTTTCGAGCACGGCATCGCCAGGGAGACGGAACAGCGCCTTGCGCGTCAGCCCGTCGTCGGCGGCCTGCACCCGCGCCAGGCTCAGGCTGCCGAAGGTCGTCTCGGCGCGCAGCCGCTCGCGCAGCGCCGCCGGCAGATCGGTCATCGCCGCCGGGTCATCCACCAGGTTCACGTAGAGCTGGCGGTAGATCTGCCGGGCGCGGAAGGGTGGCTGACCCCACTCGCGCATCAGCGCCTCAAGCTCTGGCAGGGTCAGGTTGTAGAGCGACGGGAGCGGGGAAGGCATGATACTATTTTGGATTTTAGATTTTGGATTTTTGGTCGTTGGGGCGAGCCATTATTGGCCTTGATGAGAAGCTTTTCGTGCCCCTGGGGGCCAACAATGACTCACCCTACCCCGACCAACTGGTGCGAATAATTCGATTATTCGCTCCCTATTCGCTCCAACAGCCGCGGTCGAAACTTATAACCATACACGAGCACCCCGTCCTCGCCGGTATCGGCCAGGCGCCGCGTGACCATCTCGACCGGCATGCCGATGGCCAGGTCCTCTTCGGCGCAGTCGGTGAGTTGCGCCGTCACCAGGGGGCCTTCCTCCAGGCGGACCATGCCGACCGCGTAGATGCCGAAGCTCTCGTGCCCGGCGGGGGGCTGCCGCAGCACACTGAAGCTGTAGAGCTCGCCGCGGCCGCTCAGGGGCGCCGGCGCCCACACGTCCGCTTCTTCACCCAGCGCGGGAGGTTGGGGCGGAAAACGCACCACCCCGCTGTGACGGTGGCGCTGACCCTCGAGCCGGTAACGGGTGGCGCGCTGGCGCCAGTGACGAGCAATGTCCATAGGGATACCTCTCTCACGTCGAGACCATGCTACGAATGTTGCGCTCCTGCATGCCCCCGGCAGCAAGGGGGTAGGGAAACCAGGTTTCCCCACCATCGTACAGCCGGTGGCCGGTGGGCGCCTTCAGTGATCCCCGCTGCCTCAGGGCGCAAAACTACCCGAGGCGCCGAGGAGCGCCGCGATGACCGCGGCGAAGAAGATCACGATACACGCAACAATCGCCACGGCAATCGCCAGCAGGATGAGCACGACGTACAGCGCCTTGCTCGCCGGCAGGTTCATCCCCGACTGAATGGCCAGATAGGTCAGATACAGGCTGTAGATTGCCACGGCGAGGCTGATGAACCCGCCCACGACCGGGATAATGCCAACCAGCGTGCCGAGCACGGTCAGCGGCGCGCTGAAGAGCGCGAAGCCGTAGGCCAGTTCGCCGAACGCCCCGGTGCCGCCGAAGGCGCGCCCAAGACCATAGACAATGCCCCAGTAGATTAAGAGACCGATGGTCGTGCCGATCAATGAGCCGATGATCAACCCGAAGAGACCCGGCTGAGCCGCGGCCATACCTGGCTCTATGCCCGGCATATCCACTATCTGCTGAGGAAACACCAGGGAGCCGATCCAGTTAATGATGGCATTGATCACGCCCGCTATCAGGGAGTAGATCAGCGCCCAGCCGAGGTTGTTTTGCTCGTGCTCCTCGAAGGTCGAAGCCGATGGACGGGTCAGAACTGCGATACTGCCGTTGATCATTTGCTGGAACATAGGTCCTCCTCTGCCTGGCAGGTTGCGATAAACATTGTAGCGGATAGCAGGCACCGGGGGAAGACCTATACCCGAATCTTAACACTCTAATAACCTCTTGTTATCATCAGGCCATGGTTCACGCCTACGTTTCCATTGGAGGGGCACGGGGAGGGGTTGTCTCCCCGCGCTCCCCCCGGAAAACCCGGTTGCGTCTTCCTGGAGAGGTGTGGAATCAGCGGCTCGCCCCACGCTGACCAGAGGGTCAACCCGGTCGAGCCAGCCTACCGCTCTGCCAGCAACACACAACTCGCAGCGGTGGCGCCCACCCCGCCGAGACACTGCGCCAGGGCCACGCGCGCGCCGGGAACCTGGGAGGGGCCGGCTTCGCCGCGCAGTTGGCGCAGCAGTTCGACGACCTGGTACACCCCGCTCGCGCCGGCCACATCGCCGCGGGCCTTGTACCCTCCGGCGGTGGCGATTGGCGTGCGGCCCGTAGGGGTGATGGCCCCATCGGCGGCATGGCGGGGCGTGGCGCCCCGTTCGTAGTAGCCCATGGCCTCGAGGGCCAGCGCCGCGGCGATGCCGTGGGGGTCGGTCAACTCGAAGACGTCCACGTCGCTCAGGCCCAGATGGGCGCGCCCCAGGGCGATGTGGGCGCTGGCCCGCGCCGCGGCCAGGTCGAGCGGATCGGCGCGCAGGGCCAGCGCCGGGGTGTCGGTCGCCACGGCCACGCCCGCCAGTCGCACCAGCGGCACGCCCTCGGCGGCCACTTCGCGGGCCACGCGCTCTCCGGCGAGCACCACACAGGCCGCGCCGTCGGCCACGCTGCTGCAATCGAGCATGTTCAACGGCGAGGCGACCATGGCGGCCTTGCGGTACTTGTCGGCGCTGATCGGAAAGCGGTAGAGCGCCAGGGGATTCTTCACCGCGTTGGCGTGGGCGTTGACCGGGAAGGGCGCAAAGGCCTCAGGGCCGTAGCCGTGTTCGTGCATGTAGCGGCGCATGAGCATGGCCCACTGGGCGGTGAGGGTCAACCCATGGATGGCTTCGGTCTCGGCGTCGCTGGCCAGGGCCAGCGCGGCCTCGACGGCAGCATCAAGCTGGTCGGTGACCTTTTCGACCCCAAGCACTACCACGATCTCAGCCGCCCCGGAGGCGATGGCCTGCGCCGCCTGGTGGATGGCCACGCCGCCGCTCGCGCCTGCCGCCTCCACCCGCACCGCCGGCACGCCTCGCAGGCCCACCGCCGCGGCCAGATAGGCCCCCAGATGGCCCTGGGCCGCCAGGCGATCACCAAGCGCGTTGGCCACGTACAGCGCGCCAACCCGGTGCGCCACGAACTCCGGCAGCGCCGCGAAGGCCGCCCGCGTCGCCTCGCTGGCCAGATCGGCCAGGCTCCGCCCGTAGTGCTCGGCTACCGGTGTGGCGCCCGCGCCGATCAGATACGCTCCTGACATAGGTAAGCCCTCTTTCCAGAAGGGAGGGCCTTGCCCTCCCAAAACACTGCTTAAGGCATGGTCCAGAAGCGGCCATGCCAGTTTGACCGTTGCTTCACACCTCCACAGCTCCGCACCTCCACAGAACCGGTCTGGAGACCTTGAGAGCTAACGTGAACATAGGCTCTCGAAGAGGGGCATGGGGAAACCGGGTTTCCCCATGCCTCCACCCGGTGGGAGGGTTTGGGAGGGCGCAGCCCTCCCAGGAACAACCTGTTTTCATCCCGTCGGGGTGCGGCGCAGCCGCATGGACGGCTGAAGGCTGAATTGTCACGTGAGTTTGAACCGTGCCCAGGCTGTCGGAGCAATCAGGTCCCCCTCTACCCCAGCACCAGCTTGCCGCGCCATTTAGCGTAGGTCGCATAATCCACGAACACCTCGCGCTCCAGGTACGCCGCCGTGAGTGGGGCGCGCTCGCGGCAGGCGGGCAGGCGTTCGGTCACGGTCAGGGCGTAGGCGTCGGAGCCAGCCCCGCTTCCGTAGGTAGTGACGAAGATCGTATCACCGGGCCGGGCCACGTCGAGGATGGCGCACAGCCCCACCAGGGCCGCGCCCGAGTAGGGGTTGCCGATGCGCGGGCTGAGCAGGCCCGGGGCGATCTGGGCCTCGCTGAAGCCCAGGCGCTTCGCCACCGTCTGCGGAAACTTGGTATTGGGCTGGTGAAAGACAGCGTAGGTAAAATCGGCAGGCGAGCGCCCCAGGGTGTCAAGCAGGCGCCGCGCCGCCGACATGATCTGGTGGAAGTAGGCCGGCTCCCCGGTGAAGCGGTTGCCGTGAACGGGGTAGGGCCGGTCGGCCCGGCGGTAAAAGTCGGGCGTGTCGCTCACGTACGAGACCGTCGCGTCGAGCGTGGCCAGGGCCTCCTCGGCCGGGCCGACCAGCAAGGCCCCCGCACCGGCCGAGGCGGTATATTCCAGGGCGTCGCCGGGGCGACCCTGGGCCGTATCGGCGCCGATGGCCAGAGCATAGTCGGCCATACCGCTGCCCACCAGGGCCATACTGGCGGTCAGCGCCTCGGAGCCGGCCTTGCAGGCGAACTCCCAGTCAGCCGCGCTGATCCAGTGCGAGGCCCCCAGGGCCTCGGCCACGACCGTTCCCGACGGCTTCACGCTGTAGGGGTGGCTCTCGCTTCCCACCCACACCGCGCCCAGACGCTCGGCGGGCAGGGCCGCGCGGGCCAGGGCGTTGCGCCCGGCTTCGATCGCCATGGTGATCACGTCCTCGTCGGGGCCGGGCACGCTCTTCGCCTCCACCGGCACCCCGCCCTGCCCGTCCGTCCACATCCGGGCAATTTCTCGCGCCGCGATGCGGTAACGCGGCACATAGGCCCCGTAGCCGACCAGACCCACGGGCCGGATGGGCTTCATCATAAGAAAAACTCCTTACATATAGAACAAACCAACCCCAACAAAGCGGCGACAGGCGACCGGTGGTTCATCCAGGCAATGTTGCGGTCAGCTTGTCACCGTTTTTTCCGGTGGGAGCAACCGTACAGGGCGGCGCCCACCGGGAACTATCCCACCCGCAGAGAACAGAAGTCCCGCCGTTGCCTTCCGGCGAGGAGGCGCGGCCTCCCCGCCCCCCGCGGACCGGGGGATGGGGACGTCCGGTGTCCCCATCCCCCCTCTGCGACGGGCCACGTTCACCTCAGATGTCCATGCGGCTCCGCCGCACAACGCCGCAATGAACATACGGTTGTTCCTGGGAGGGCTGCGCCCTCCCAAACCCTCCCGCGGGTGGGGGCATGGGGAAACCCGGTTTCCCCATGCCCCTGCTTGAGGACCAGGCCCTCCCGCGGGCAGGGGCGTGGGGAAACCGGGTTTCCCCACACCCCTGCCCCAGCAGCCTATGTTCACGTTAGCCGTCCATACCGCCGGGCTATGGGGGAACCGGGTTCTCCCACGTCAGTGTGAACTCGTTGCGCGCAACTCGGCGACCAGTTCCTCGGCGCGGGCGGGCTTGATATTGCGCTCCTCGACCATGCGCCGCGCGACTTCGTCCACCAGCGGGCCGTGGGCGCCGGCGGCCATGGCGATCTGGCGCGCGTGCAGGCCCATATGGCCCTGCTGGATGCCCTCGCAGGCCAGGGCGCGCATGGCGGC
>DAOTYR010000155.1:0-10204 GCA_034434655.1 Chloroflexaceae bacterium | reverse complement strand
GGCCATTGGTGACAATTGCTTGCAAATAGTCGAAGAACGCTTTGGGGTCGCGCTTGCTGCGCAGGTAGGCCATGGCCTTCTGGGCCTCGTTCGGGTCAACCCCGGCCCCCGCCAGATCGGCGGCGAGGAGTTCAGCGGTGTGAGAGGTATTCACGTTCAAGCCCTTCATCGATGGGACCCCCCATTTGTTTAAGCTTGTTAATGACTTCGGCTATCTCCCGTCGAAGTTGTTGTCTCCTTTCCTGGGAGAGAGAGAACTCTTGCTCAATCTTGCGGGCATACTCTATGAATCTATAACAAGGCTCTGGGTAATCAGGAGCAACTTCGATTGCATTCCGACAACACTGGAGCGCACTCTCAAAATTCTGATCGATCTCGGCATCGATCTCCGACCTAATTAGATAGCATTTAGCTGTTTTCTTGATTTCAAGGGCTAAGTCGAGGTAACGTATAGCATCAGCGCGACGCTCATCGAAGAACTGGTCATTCGTGCGGCCCTCATTCATGTCATTCCTGAGATGGCTGAGCAATTCACTTGCACGATCCAACAACTCAGATGCTAAAGACTTTCGTTTCGTCATTGAAGATTTAATCTTCTCTTCAATCATCTTCTTTTTCTCCAGAAAGCGAATCTGATCAGACAATAGCCTTCGTTGAATATCCATAGTTGCCGATTCTTGCTTTTTATTGAGTTCTTCAATACGCTTATCAATGGTTAAGACGGAATCAGAACGCATTACAGCAGAAGACGACCCCGCAACTGACGCTCTTTGAAATAATTGCGTATCTGAACAGCGAAGGGTCAATGTAGGTATTGCCCAGTCCATACTGCTCAGATGCTTCGACTCGATAGACTGACGCGCCTCGCGTAAAGCCTGAGTTATCGAGCCATTATCCGATAAATGCTCATAAAACGCTTGACTAAGATCGAGAGCAATATCTGTTCGTATAAGAAATTGCATGCCAATCACTGCTGGTATGTTCAACGTTCGGGTAAATGCCACTCCAACACTTCCTAACAGATTTTCATTCCCGCCAGCATCACTAAAACAAGATTTGAAGAATACCAGTCTGATATGTTTATTTAGCTTCCATTCAAAAAGCCGCTTGAGAAGTTCACTTATTGTAATTCGCTGAGGAGCGCGTTTGGGACCTTCAAAAACACACACAAACTCCTCCTCTGAAAATCCACCATGACAAGTTACATCGAGAATATGAAAAGGTTTGTTCTTTTTTAGCTTTTCAAGAGTTTTTTCGCCACTTATTCTTATAATCTCAACGTGATGACCGCGTTTGATAGCAGAAAAACCGGCCGAAGCCTTGCGCTGATCATAGCCGATAAGGGGGTATTGATTCGGTTGAGCAGTAATAGCACACAAACGCAGACTGTCTATATCAGTGAGCGATGCGTAGGTCTGGCCTGTACTCACGTATCTTGCCACTGAGATTCTAGGGAATGTGGCTAAAAAGCCAATATCAGGATCAAAAAGTATCTCCCAAGGTATAAGCCACAGGCGGTCTTCGCGTAAATCCAGCCTCACTTGCAGTTCTTGTATTTTACCCTCTTCTATCTCTCGCCACTTGTTCCGAAAAATTGACCGAATTTCATCAACAAAAATGATCTCGTATAACTTTCGCCCAACAAGACGCGATTTTTCACGCAGAGTAACGTTTGAACTGGCTGCATCATCGGGCTCAAGCACTGAAGAATACACGCCTGTGATCCAGTCGTGGATCGTTTCACTCCTCGTTGCCCAGGATGACACATCCCATGCCACCTGAGTGCTGGTGCTTCCAGATCCGTCACTGGTTGTGCATCGGATCGACCAGGTTGGAGGGCTACCTTCAATAACTAAATCGAAATGAACGATTACGCCCATACATGATCATGGGCTGCCGGAGACAGATTAGTAGCTGCGATCCGGACAGTTGCGGTCGCCTGTTGTTCCAGGCGCAAGGATTCGCGACACCTGTTCTAATTGGGCATAGACAACCACTCGTTCCTGGTGCGCTGCTTCGACAGCATCATTAATCACGAAGGCTCTGGTGTGTTCATGCGTCTCAAACTCTCGATAGGCATCTTGAACGTCAAGTGTCTGGAGGCGCGGCTCAAGCACTTCGATCGTCCCCAGGCAGGCCGGTTTGCCGCCGCCGAGCTTGGGCCACAGCCGCGGCTCGCCCAGCCCCAGGGCGATCAGGATCAGCCCCAGTTCGCCCGGCGTCAGGTTGCTGAAGTCCAGACGCAGGGCGAAGCGGCTCCCCACAGCGCAGGCTTCCAGCGGCAGGTTGCCCTTCCCCAGCTTGCCGTGCATGTAGAACTTGCGCCCCCGTGGGGTCGGCCCATCGAAGTAGGTGTCCCTGGCCTCGGGTCGCGGGCGGAAGAGTTGCGGCGTGGGCACGGTGACCACCCTTCCCTCGCGCAGCGGCGCGTCGGCGAAGCGCGCCAGGCCCTGGTAGCCGAGCGCGCCGAAGATGCGCTGGGCCACGTCCAGTTCTTCGGCGGAACAGGGCGGCAGATAGTCGCGTGGCATTGGGTTCGCGCGCGTAACCTGCACCGCCGAGCGGCTGATCGCCTCCACAATGCTGCGGATGCAGCCTTTGAGCGAGGTGGCCGGAATGGCCGGGACGCCGCCGGTGCGGAAGTGGCCCTTGACCAGGGGGTACTGGCGATCACCCGGGATCTGCTCCAGAATGCCCGAGGCGACATGCACCGGCGAGCGGGCCACAATCACCGCCTCGAGTGTGCCGCTGAGGGTGCCGGGCCGGTAACGGTGGTGGCCGGCGGGCGGCTGGCGTTCGGGTTTGCCGGCCGGCAATGGCACAAAGTCGTAGGGTTTGGGCAGGGGCGGCTGCTGCGGGCCACGGTCGCGGTTCGTCATGGCGTCACCTCAGGGTGGCTATAGCGCAGGAACTGCGCGGCGCCATTGGGCGCGTAATAGGTAAGGCACGTCAGCGGGGGGTAGTGGCCGGTCTGGATCAGCTTGCGCGCGGGATGCGCGTGAACCTCCCAATCCTCGCCCAGGGTCCGCGCTCCCTGGACGCTCAGCGTCTGTTCACTCAGCACCAGCACGTCGTAGGCGCCGTCATCGCGCCGCTTCCAGCGCACCTCGGCGCGCATCGAAAAGATGTGGCCGAAGTCGCCGCTCAGGTCAAGGTCCTCCAGCCTGCCGAGGGCCTTGATCGGGCGCAGGTTATCGCTCCCCTTGCCGGGGTCGAGGTCCCACAGCGCCGCGCCGCCGAAGCTCCAGC
This sequence comes from Chloroflexaceae bacterium, assembly GCA_034434655.1. GTDB lineage: Bacteria > Chloroflexota > Chloroflexia > Chloroflexales > Chloroflexaceae > JACAEO01. Next base: position 6,955 of record DAOTYR010000155.1, on the reverse strand, counting down.
AAGGCAGGCCGACGACATCCCGGGCCAGCGCGCCGATGCGCGCGGCGTCGGCCCGATCGATCCGGTACAGGTAGCCCTTCATAGGCCAACCTCCCAGCGCCAGGCGGGCATGCAGGCTTTCCAGACGGCGCGGACCTGCTCGTTGCCCGTGGCCGTGAGGCTCACGCCCATAATCTCGTCGGGCTGGTAGGCCGATCCTGCGGGCAGATCGGCCAGATCAACCTCGCGCGGCGGCAGCGCGTAGCCCTGGTAGCGCGCATCGGCGCACAGCGCCCCCAACCCGGCCAGTTTGCCCGCCGGCGCCACCTCACGCCCGTCGAGCAGGCATAGCGCGCCGTTGACCAGCTCGCAGGTCGGGTAGAAGATGCGCAACTCGTCGAAGATAATCGTCACCCGCCCCAGGCCGCGCGACTTGCCGAAGCCAATGCCCACCCGCCCCTCGGCCAGGTCGCGCAGGGCCAGGCCCAGCAGCCCGAGTTGGGCCAGGGTCAGGTTCTTGAAGTCAATGCGGGTCTCGAACGCGCCCTTCACCACGGTTTCGTAGTTGAAGGGGCCAACCGCGACCGAGCCGTAGATGCGGTCAATCGCCACCCCGTTGCGCTCCTCGACGTGCACCTCGCCGGTGGGATAGGCATCGGCGAAGCGCACCCGCCCGGCCAGGCTGGTGTGGCCGAAGATCTGGCTCACGAACGAGGAACGGCGGTAGATCAGCGCCGTATCGCCGGCGGCGTTGCCGTTGCGCAGTTCCTCGAAGTAAATCCCCGAAGAGAAACGCATCTCGTCGCCGCCCCGCGTGTAGGGCCGGTAGCGCTTCCGCTCGACCAGCGGGTTATCGGCCAGGGGCGGAATGAACTCCTTGTCGCCGCGGCGCTGGCGGGCCAGGTCATAACGGGTCGGGCCGTCCAGCGAACGGCAGATGCGTTCGCACTGGGCGCGCACCACCCCCTTGAGCGAAGGGCCGGGCAGGTAGATGTGGTTCTGACTGCGCACGAACTCCATATCCGGCAGGGTCGGGTCGGCGCCGCCGCTCTCGCCGGCCTTGATCAGGATCGGCCCATCGGGAGCGATGGTGAAGCGGATGGTTCCTTCGAGAAAGGTTGCCTTGTGCATTGCTGCTCACCCCCTGCTCTGCGCGCTGGCCTGGCGGCGCAGTTCCTCGCGGAACGCCTCCTTCCAGGCCGTGATCTGCTCCGCGGTCGGCGCCTGGCCCCCGCCGTCGAGAAAGGCCAGCACATCATCGGCATTGCCGGGGCGCAACGCGCTGAAGCGGTACGTAACCCCCTCCAGTCGCACGTGTCCCAGACCGCGGCTGCGGAAGCCGCCGATCTGCATCTCGCCGCGCTCCCAGGGTTGCAGCGCCAGCAAGACCATCCCCAACTGCCAGTCGGCGGCGTTTTCCAGCGTCAGTTCCATTTCAAAGCGCGTGCCCGCCGGGACTACTTCATAGTCGTACAACAGCCCCTGCTCGACCGTCTCGGTGTCGCGGTTGAGCGCCACGCCGTTGCGCACCTCGAACTGACCGAACCAGAGATCCGCCCGCACCGGCGCGTCCTTGAAGAAGATCCGCCCGGCGATCCACGGAGCGCCGAAGGTTAACTCGATCATCGTCGATTCGCGCCAGATCTCGGCATCCTGCTTGTCGGCCACCATCCCATCGCGCATGCGCCGCTCGATGGCCTCCAGGTCGCGCGCCTGGTCGGGGGCCGCGCTGTGGACCAGCGCCTCGACGCGGGCGCGGAAGGCGCCTTTCAGCGACGCGCCGGGGATGAACGGGCGCCCCAGCGCGTCGCGCAACACCGGCAGGTCGTTGCCCACCACGCCGCTGTCGCGGCCGGCGCCGATGCGCAGCCCGCTCAGCGCCACCAGCTCGCCGCGCGCGGTCAGGCGGTTGCGCAGCGCGGCGAAGGAGTAGTCCAGTTCGTCAGGCATTGGCGCCCTCCCGCAGTCGCTCAAAATCACCGGTCTCCTTGCCGTAGTAAAAGGCCCGGTTGAGGTAGCCGAGGTAGAGTTGCATCAGACGGGCGTAGGCGATGTCGGGCAGGGTCTCGGCTTGCGGCGCATCGGGCATGCGCGCTGTTACATCTTCGACGACCTTACCGGCAAGCTCCTTAACGATTCCGCGCAGATCCCCGATCACCGTATGCCCGAACCCCTTTTGCTCGAGACTCCACTTGTCCTTATCCCGGGCAATCTGGTAGCGAATAAAGTTGATCACCACCTCTGGCGAACGGGAGGTCACCGCGACGTTGAGCAGGTTGCGCAACTGGCTTTTCTCCATCTTGGTTTTTTCGAGGAGCGCCGCGGTCCGGTTCGCCTGTCGCACCAGGGTGTCGAGTTGCCTGTCAAGCGCCTCTTGCAGCAGCAGATCGCGGCGCAGGGCGCGGGGTTCCAGCGCGTTCGTATTCGTATTCGCATTCGCATTCATGGTTGCTCCTCGGCGTGTGGCCTGTTTCGCCAGTAATGATCCTTTGAGGTCTTGCGGCTCCCCTTCTGAGCCTTCTCTGGGAAGGCGAAGCCCTCTCAAACCCTCCCACCGGGTGAGAGGATAGGGGAACCCGGTTTCCCCATCCCCCTGCTCGGGGGCTGCGCCCTTCCAAACCCTCCCGCAGGCGGGGATGTGGGGAAACCCGGTTTCCCCGGCCCCTCTCCGAGGGCCTGTGTTTACCTCAGATGAAACTCATCACAGACGCGCACCTGACCATAGCCCTCGGTGCGGCGTTCGCCGATGCCGTCGAGCTGGAGGCGCGCCAGGCGTCGGCAATCCTCCTCGCTCAGGGGCCGGTCGGTCTGGAAGACATACACCCCGCCTAAGGCGACGGTGACACTGGTCGGCTTGGGGCGCTGCCAGAGCACATGCCAGCCGCCGATGGTTCTGGTCGTGGTGAAGGCGCGCAGCAGGGTCGCCTCGATGCCGGTCAACGCTTGAAGCTGTTCGGCGCTCAACTCCTGTGTGGGCAGCCAGCCATCTTCGAGGAGGATGGCATCGGCGAGCAGGTTGACGGTGAAGATGCTGCCGGTGATCGGCCATGGCGACCCGCCGAGATCTGCGTACAACCGCGCCTGCTCCTGGAAGCGTTGCGTCATGGCGTTGACCCGTTGCAGCACCTGCCCGGCCTCATCGGCGGGCGGGGCGGTCGAAGAGGCTTCGATCCGCACCGCGCCCAACCCGCTGGTCTGCCGCCCGCCCAGGTGGGTAACCTGATCGAGGGCCTTGATCACGGCATCGCTGGCGTCAGCGGGAAGCGCAATGCTGCCCCGGAAGCGGGCCGGCGCGCGCCGCGCGCCGTCTTCGGTTTCAACCTCGGTCGTTTCACGGATGGCCAGGAGCGAGTACAGGCGCTGGTCCTGGGCCGTGCCGCGCTGCCGGTGGATCGCCACGCGGGTCAGGACGCGCTGTTGCACGCTCCGGTAGCGAAGGCGGCCATCGCTCAAGGTGTAGAACTTCTGGCCCACCGCCTCCCAGGGCCGCCCATCGGCGTCGGTGGGGGCGTAGATCAGCGCCGGGGGTTGCTGGCGTTCCCAGCACACCCGCGCATAGAGCGAGTCGGCGACGTGTTCGCCTGCATCCGCGCCCTTAGGCTGAATGGCCGTCGCCGGAAGCGGACGCACCCATGCGTCGTTTTGCCGCGCCGGGTAGGCATTGTGGCAGCGGATGGCGCGGAGGAGCGCCGCATCGAAGCTGTCTTGCGCGCCGAAGACCTGGCCCAGGGCGCCGAAGAGCGCCGCGCCAGGCACGTAGGGCAGGCTGGCGTTGAACTGCACGCCGGGCTTGCGCTCGGGGAACGTCAGCGGCGCCAGGGCTTCGAGATCAAAGCTGAGCAGGAGCATTACCGGCCTCCGCTGCGCGCAACCAGGGCGCGCACGTCCTCGCGCAACTGGTCGGCGCTCCGTTCATTGTCATCTACCCAAACCCGCGCCCGCACCTCGGCCCAGCCCAGGCCGCGCGATTTAGCTCCGCCCCAGCGGGTGCTCAGGCCCGCCGCCACCCAGAGCAGCGCCACGTGATCCAGGCTGCCCACCCGGCCGATGATGGCGCGTTCCGAATGAAAGCGGGTCGTTTCCAGCGCCGTTTCCTGGAAGACCAGGAGTTTCTCGGCGGCCGTGCGGCGCTGACGGTCAAGGGCGACCGAGGGGCGGATCTGGCTGCGGCGCTGCTCCGGGCTGTCGCGCAGGGCGGCGATCTGTTCCGGTTCGCCGATCACCCCCGGTAGATCGGCGAAAAAGAGGGGTGAACGCTGTCGCGGGCTGCCGAAGAGATCCCGAACCAGCGTGGGCAACTCCTCACGCGCAGCGCCTTCAAACGGCGCCGGAATATCCTGCCCCAGGCCGCGCAGCAGTTGCTCGGCGGCCCAGCGCAGCTTGCCCTTCACCTGGGAGCCGGGGATGATCGGGCGCCCCCAGCCGTCGCGGACGATGGTCTTATCGGCCAGCGTGCCGACGCTGCCCCCGGCCCCGACGCTGATGGGCGTGCGGCTGGTGATGGTTACTGCGATGCGTAGCTCCATGATGCCTCCGCTACAGGCAGTTCCGCTCCATAGGGTCTGGGGAAACCAGGTTTCCCCAGACCCCGGCTCCAGCGGCCTATAACCCTCCACCAGGTGGGGGTCGGGGGAAACGGAGTTTCCCCAGACCCCTGCGCAAGGGCTGCGCCCTTACCTTCCCTCAGGTGGGGGCGTGGGGGAACCTGGTTCCTCCATGTTCACGTCAGGCCCCATGCGCGGGGCGCACAACCCCCGATGAAAACGGCCCGGGAGCGCGGGCGTCCCGCCCGCGCCACGGCTCCGCGGGCACGGTGACCGCACCTTCCCTGACCCTCCCCCGCTGGGGGCGGGAACCCGGCTCCTCCCCCCAGCGGGGGGAGGCTGGGAGGGGGGCTGAACGCTGCGAACGGTTTTCACATCTCACGTTAGGACCGGTTATCGGTCTCCACAAACTCATAGGCCTCCAGCACATCGGGCCAGATCGTCTCGTAGGCCGGTTTGCCGTTCTTGTCGGAAAGGTCCTTCGGCCATGGCGACCAGGGCGGCATGCTGATGCGGACCTGCGCGCCGGCCGGGGGGTAGCACCAGGCCTGCTCGATGTGGGTCAGCAGGGTCCGGTCAAGCGGCTTGCCGATCCGGGCGCGGGTGTAGAGGTACTCCATGGTGCTGACGAGCACACCGTCGCCCTGATCGGCATCCAGCGTCCGCCGCAAGCGGTAGAGTTGCGAACGGGGCGCGCCGGCCTCCTTGAGGGCGCGCACGGTGGCGAGAAAGCCGGCAAACTCGGCCCAGGTATATGGGCGGGCCGTCAGGCGGCGCCGGCTCTCCTTGTGGTCGCCCAGGGCCTCCTTGCGGAAGGCCGCAATATCGTCGCTCACCATGGTGATCGATTTCATCACCATAAAATCAACCGCTCCGCCAAAGAAGCCCTGCTGCGCGCTGGCTCTGGCCCGCTTCTTGGCCCGCTTCAGCAGTTCCTCGACCCGGTCGCGCAGGAAGAAGAAGGGCGTGGTTTCCTGAGCGATCAACACCCCGGCCGAAAGCCCGACGGATGGCAAGAACGCGCCCAATTCCTTTGCCGTAGCATCGTCGCCGGCGTAACGCAGGAGAAGAGGCTGCGACGCTGGAACCGACAGCCCGACGGACCGTTCCAGTTCTTTAAAACGCCCGGTTAATTCGCGTTCAAAGTTCCGGGCGATGCTCAGGGCAATAGCGAAGGCTTTGCTGCCCGGCACGATGATAAACAGGTCATCGCCGCCAATGGTCAGGATCTCGAAGGGATGGACGGAGCGCTTTTTCCTGGTTTCGGCGTCCTCTACCTCGACGGGCCGGAGATGGCTTGCCAGGGCGGCGAAGACGGCCCCCCGGGCCACGTCGCTCAGCGCCGCTGAAACGGCGTGGTAGGCCATAGGCGTGGCCAGGGTCGCCATCAGGCGCCCGATGTTGTTGCCGTCGGCGTAGATCAGGCCGATGTAGCGACGCGGCGCCGCAGCGGCCCCGATATCGGCCAGGTCCGCCGCCGGATCGGCGCTGAGCGCGCCCGGATCACGGGCATAGTGCGTCTGCTGCCCCTCCTCGCCGGTGAGATAGTCGCGCCAGCGTTGCTCCCAGGAAGCATCGCGCAAGTCCGTCGGTACTGCCCAGGGTTTCAGGTCGGAAGCAAGACTGCCGATGTCTGCTCCCTTGACGGCCCGCCCCACCGCCAGTTTGCGCGCCGAAGCCTCGCTCAGATGGCGCTCATCGCTACCGACCCGCGCGCTCACTACCGCCGGGCGCGCGTCGCTGCTCTGGCACTTCTCGGCCCACGGCATCATCGCGTAATGGGGCAGGCTGCGCGCTTCGCCGTGGCTGGCGCGCTCGTCGCGGCGGCGGTTGAACATGGTCGCCAGCACCGTCACCAACTCGCCGAAGGTCTTGCGGTTGAAGAAGCGCTGGCTCAGGGCCGCATCGCTCGCGTCTTCGGGGTCAATCCCTTCGGGAGGGTAGTAATACTCCAGCAGGGCGGCGCGTTTGCGCGCGTCCTGGCAATCCGCGAGGAAGCGTTCGACCCAGTACGGCTCGCCCGCCTGTCCCTGGGGATAGAGCCGACCGTAGCGCAACTCCAGCAGGTTGAAGCTGGCCGCCACCGCCACACTGTTGGCGGTGAGGGTCTGGGTGGTGTATTCACGCTCAACGGCGGTCGCCAGCGCCGGCGCCAGATCCGCCGGGGCCAGGGCCAGGAACGAGCCGCCGCCGGCGTAGATGATGGAGGGGTGGTGTTCAGGTCGAGGGGGCGCGACCGGCAGATGCGCGTGCCAGATCTGGTTGACGCCCTGCTCACCCACCCAATCCAGCAATGCGCTGGCCCCACGGATCTCCGGCAGCTTCGGGGCCTCGAAGACGTAGCCCTTGATCTTCGTCGCCCCGCCGTAGACCAGGCCGATCGGCCGGCGGGCCAGCGGGTCGGCGGCAATGCGCCGCTGCATCTCCAGGAG
>DAOTYR010000154.1:0-7906 GCA_034434655.1 Chloroflexaceae bacterium | reverse complement strand
CTCCTGGAGATGCAGCGGCGCATTGCCGCCGACCCGCTGGCCCGCCGGCCGATCGGCCTGGTCTACGGCGGGGCGACGAAGATCAAGGGCTACGTCTTCGAGGCCCCGAAGCTGCCGGAGATCCGTGGGGCCAGCGCGCTGCTGGATTGGGTGGGTGATAGGTGTGGCGCATTTGTGACGGGGTGTCGGGTAAAGTGAAATCGTAATATATGTGATGTGCGCAAACCTCTGGTTTGCCGGTATGAAGGTCAGGCCAGCATCTCCTGGAGTTTCAGATGCAGACATACCTCTTCTTAATGACCATCGGCCCGGTGCAAGATTTCATTGCTGCAGCCCGGCGCTCGCGCGACCTGTGGGCCGGCTCGTGGCTGTTGAGCGAGCTTTCCCGCCGTGCAGCCGGTGCATTGCGCGATACCGGCGCGACATTGATTTTTCCTGCCCAGAAGGACCTCGATGCTCACGAAGTCGTGAATCGTCTCCTTGTAGAGACAAGCTTACCGCCTGTTGAGTTGGGACCGCGCATAGAAACGGTTGTGCGCGACCACCTTCGCGCGCAGGCGAACAAGATTTTTATGCAGATTCGAGGTTTGCGCGATGAACCGTCGCTGGCCAAGCAGGCGCTTCAGCAGGTCGAAGAGTTGCTGGAGATCTTTTGGGTCGGTATGGCCAGGACTGAACACTATCAGCAAGATCGCGACCTCCTCGAGGCGGCTCTAGCGGCGCGGAAAAACACCCGCGATTTCCATCAGCCCGGCTATGCTGCAATGGTCCCCAAATCCTCGATTGATGGCGCGCGCGAGTCGGTGATACCCGAACGCTACTTTCCCCGACCAGGTGCCGACGAACGTGAGCGTGAAAGGTCCCAGCAACAACTTCTCGCATTGTTCGGCGCAAAGAAGGCCGAACGTCTGTCAGGAGTTGATTTGCTCAAGCGTCATCTTCCCGGAACCGGTGGCGTCACCGATTTTCCCAGCACATCGCATTTCGCGGCACTGCCGTGGCTGTACCGCCATCAACAGTTCGCTGCCGCCTTTGATGCATACCTCAAGGATGTTCAGAAATATGTTCAACCAGAAGGCATACACCCGCAACGCTTCCAGCAGCTAAACTTGTTGCAGGGATCTGATGCCTCAATCCTGTTTGCCGAACGCCTGTCAGAAGAGGTTGATGCTGCCGATCTGAATGAGTCGCAGGGCAGGCTATGTGATCTTTACAGCGCCATTGGTTCTCAACCTGAACCGTACTACGCCATCCTCCACGCCGACGGCGACCGCATGGGCCAGGTCATCGACACGCTGGCGCAGGCGCCCGATGGGCGCGAACAACATCAGCGCTTCTCCCGCGCGCTTGACACCTTTGCCGGCGGTGTGCGCGCCATCGTCGAGAGCGCAAACCACCGCGGCGCGCTGGTGTATTCCGGTGGTGACGATGTGCTGGCATTTCTGCCACTCGATACGGTGATCCCCTGCGCCAAAGAACTCGCTGAACACTTTGCCAACGCCCTTCGAGGGTACACCAATTCTGAAGGCTTGTGGCCGACGCTCTCGGTTGGCGTGGCAATCATCCATCACCTGGAGCCGCTCTCATCGGCGCTGGATCTGGCGCGAAGTGCTGAGAAGGTCGCCAAACGCACCCGCAATGCGCTGGCCATCATCCTCAGCAAACGCAGCGGTGCCGATACGACCATCAGCGGTGGATGGCAGAGTGGCTTTGTTGAGCGCATGGAGCGCTTTACCCTCCTGCATCAAGAGGATGCATTCCCGGACGGCGCAGCCTTCGAGTTGCGCAACCTGGATGAGCGGGTAGGACGGGTGTTGCCCGCTGATGCATTGATCGCCGAAGCGCTGCGCATCCTCAAACGCAAACGTGCGCATCATGGCCAACGAGCACTGCAAGGGGCGGATTTCACCATGATTGAACAGGCTTTGCGCAATGGCGCGCGCCAACAACCTGCCTGGGGCATCAACGAACTGGCGGATGAACTGATTGTGGCCCGTGAATTCGCCCGCGCTCGCGGCATCCAGCAGAAAGAGGAGCGCTAGCAATATGACAATCTGGATCATCGAGCCACGTGACCCGCTGATTGCGCGCGATGGACGCCCCTTTGGTCCCGATCCCGGCGCTCGCGCCAGCACGCTTCCTTTTCCGATGCCTTCCGTCATTGTGGGCGGGTTGCGACACAAAGCCGGTATGGACCCTGAAGGTCGCTTTGACGGAACTCCGGCCACGATTGAGCGCATCAAACAACTAACCTTGCGTGGACCGATGCTCGTCGAGCTTGACGATGGCGCCGATACTGTCAGACAGTTCCTGTTCCCTGCGCCAGCCGATGCGGTCGTTCTTGAATCCGCGACATCCGGTGCGCTGCGCATCCTCGGCCTTGCTCCACGTGATCTGCCAGCTCCGCCCACAACGAACCTGCCCGATGGACTGCAGCCTGTGATGCCGGCGCTGCGCGTGCCAGACAAAGTAAGTTCGCGCGCGCCGAAGTTCTGGTATCAAACGGCCTTCGAGCGCTGGCTGTTGAACCCGCAGGAGGATCAGACCACAATGCCTGACAATCTGGGCATCGCCGCACTCGAGCAGGACGCGCGGATGCACGTCAGCGTGTTGCCGGAAACCCAGACAGCGCGCGAGGGCGCCCTGTTTCAGACGCGCGGGCTTGAGTTTATCTGGCGTGATCAGCAGGCCCAGCAACACGAGGTGTTTCTAACTCGTCGCCTGGGGTTGGCTGCGTCTTTTGAGGACGAAGCCGGCGCCTACACGCTGCCACACTTTTCAGGCGGTTTTGCGCCGCTCGGCGGCGAACGGCGCCTGATGGGCTGGAAACTGGTTGACGCGATGCTGCCCACGCCCCCCGCCGGTCTGATCGAGCGTATCATCGCTGACCGGCGCGCGCGAGTGATCCTGGTTTCACCCGCCATCTTCAAAGACGGCTATCGCCCGCCGCTCGCCTGGACGCGCGGCGGTGTGACGGCATACCTTAAAGCCGCCGCCGTGCCTCGCGCCCAGGTGATCTCAGGTTGGGATCTGCACCAGGGAAAGCCCAAACCAACGCGCCGGCTTGCCCCTGCCGGGTCGGTCTACTTCATCGAATGGTCAGATAGCCTCGACGCGCGCGCCTGGATTGACGCAACCTGGATGCGGAATGTCAGTGACGACGTGCAGGATCAACGCGATGGATTTGGCCTGGCGGTTCTCGGCGTCTGGCCCCGTTAACGCACAGGAGACTGAACTGTGAGTCGCAAACTTCCTCCAATGGCTCCGCCTCAGATTCAACCTCGCGCAGGGGCGCCGGAGATACACATCCGTTCCTATCAGATCATCACCCCCCTGTTTGGCGGCGGCGTCGAGCCGCAGCACGCCGATCCGATCACCATCGTGCGCGCAAGCGCAATCCGCGGCCATCTTCGCTTCTGGTGGCGCGCCACCCAGGGCGGACGATACGGACGCGACGGCCTGGCGCGGATGAAGCAGGACGAGGATGCACTCTGGGGTTCTACGAGCAGTCCGTCCATGGCGCAGGTAGAAGTGCGCAATGTCAAACCCGGGATACTCATCACAAAAGCTGGTGGAAACAGTGGTTTTTTCTTTGGTGATCCGGTCAGATCGCCAATAAGCTATGCGGCTTTTCCTCTGCGCCAGACAACTGGCAGAGCGGAGCCAGGCGGTCTTTCCTTTGGCGTGGAGTTTCAACTGGCAGTAACCCTGCCAACCGATCGAGCACGGCGTCAACAGGTCATCGCTGCCCTATGGGCCTGGGAAACCTTTGGCGGCCTCGGGGCGCGCACCCGCCGCGGCTTCGGCGCATTGAAATGCACGCACGTTAAAGGCGTTACAGACGCTGGTCCCTGGCAACCATCGCGCAACGATGAACACACAGTGACGGCATGGCTTCGAGAGTGTCTGGAACATTTTGTACAACCGGGGGAGGGGCCTGAAAATGTCCCTATGCTTGATCGAACTCTGCTGCCCACGCTTGGTAGGCAGAGAAACTTCAACGTCAACCAATTTGAAGAAAAAATGCGTCAGTTACTCACCGACAGCAGATGCCCTCCTGCGCAGGTGAGCAACTGGCTACCTGCGCTCGTTGCCTGGTACTATCCGCTTGAGCAGATGCGCCGGTTTCGCCAGACCCGCTACAACAACAATAGAGGTCAACCTTTCGGTCGAAGCTACTGGCCCGAACCGGATGAGATCCGCTGGTGCTATCCCAAAGGCTTCCGCGGGCGTCATGCGCAGCCACAGCCACCGAATCGGCGGCGAACGAACAAATTTCCTCGCGCCGCCTTCGGGCTGCCCATCGTATTCCAGTTCAAAGATCAAGCGATTGATCCTCCCCAAACAACCCTCCAGGGCATCCATCATGATCGCCTCGCCAGCCGCCTGATCCTGCGCCCCCTGGCATGCGCCGATGGGAACTTCGTCAGTATGGCGCTGGTGCTGAAGGCGCCCGCCCTGCCGCCGGGAGGATTGAGGCTTGTAGGCGCCGGTCAACCAGCCGGTATCAATACAAACCCGCTGACGGCACAGGAAGCGGGGTTTCAACCGCTTAACGGCAACCCTGACGTGCTCCAGGCCTTTCTCGATACGCTCTAAGGAGTAATGCTATGGCCAACGCGCGCCTCTATTTTGTCCACGCCCTCTCACCCCTCCATCCCGGCACGGGGCAGGGGGTCGGTGTTATCGATCTGCCCATTGCCCGCGAGAAGGCGACCGGTATCCCCTACCTGCCCGGCTCGTCAGTCAAGGGGGTGTTGCGTGATGCCGTGCAGGCCAGCGGCAACAGCAACCTCGTAAAATCACTGTTTGGTCCCGATACGAGCAACGCCGCAGAGCATGCTGGCGCTGTGCAGTTGGCCGATGCGCGGCTCTTGCTGCTGCCGATCCGCAGCCTGCGCGGCACGTTTGCGTGGGTGACCTCGCCGTATCTGCTGCGTCGCCTGGCTCGCGATGCCGGCGGGACGGGGTTGCAAACGCCGGTTGGCTTTCCCACCCCTGCGCGGCGCCAGCAGGCCCTTGTTAGCGGTGACGCGATTGTCTACAGTGACCAAAACAGGAATCTGGCAGTGCTGGAAGACCTCGATCTCCCCGTCGAACGACGTGATGATGTGGTCAGTTGGGCTGAGTGGATAGGTCAATACATCTTTAGCAGTGCCGATGAGCAGACCATGCTCAAAGAACGGCTCTGCGTCGTCCACGACGACGTGCTGGGCTTCCTGCTCACTACCGCCACCGAGGTAGTGGCGCGGATCAGGCTCGAACCGGAGCGTAAGACCGTTGCCGAAGGTGCGCTGTGGTACGAGGAGGCTTTGCCCGCCGAGACGCTGCTGTACGGGGTCATCTTCGCCCAGACCATTGGTAAATATGGCATGCATCAGGCATTCGTGGATCTGGCCGCATTGAGCGGACGAGTCTACCAGTTTGGCGGCAAGGCGACCGTGGGGCGGGGTCTTTGCCGGTTCCAGATTGCCGGAGGCAAGCAATGACAGACGAGCCTTTCCTGACCCGTGAGCAATGCTATGCGCGGGCCGTATACAACCAGATCAGGCCGCTGATTGACAAGTCCGACAAGGAACGCAAGGCATATGGATCGCTGGCGCATAAACTACCGGTGCTCATCCGCACCTCTGGGTTGGCGCAGGCGCTGGCGTTTGTTAAGGCGCGAAACCAAGAAGAAACACCGCAGCAGCAGCTACTCAAGGACCTGGAAGTGGTGCTCCGTGCGAATGGCGCGCTCGCGCAAAACGCCAGGCTGACCGATCAGAGCCGCAACGCCGATTTTGAGGAGTACATGCGCCTGACCGAAGCGGCGCTCCAGGCGCTGCTCTGGTTCAAACGCTTTGCCCAATCGGAACTCAAGGTCGAATCGGGGACAGAGGCCGAATAATTAAGGAGATCATCAAACTATGCCAGAGCCGTGTATTCGCCAGCAACTGAGTGATCTGCGATCCGATCGTGTAAGTACGCATCCAGGCCTGTGGCTGGAGCGTTTTCTACCCGAGCAGTTGCGCCATGACGAACAACCAGGGGAACAACATCCGCATGCCAGGCATATTGCCACGGCAGTCCAGCTTGCCGAGCCGCTGCGCTACCAGCACTTCTTCAAGCGCTGGCGTCAGGCGTTGGAGAATCTGCCGCTGCCCGAAGGGTTTGCATTGCGCAGCGGAACAGCAAAGGCGCGCGGGCGCATTGTAGTGGGATTGGGCGCCGAGAGCGTTCTAGAAAATGCCATCACTCTGCACCGCACCTACGGTGTGCCATACCTTCCCGGCAGCGCCCTGAAGGGATTGGCGGCAGCCTATGCCCATCAATACCTCGATGAAGCTACCTGGCGCAAGCCCCCTCTGGAAGTTCCCGCTGACGCTCCTTATACAGCGCACGAGATACTGTTTGGCTCGACGCGCAGCGCTGGCTATATCACCTTTTTTGATGCCCTGTATGTGCCCGGAAGCGGTTACCGCGCTTCGGGGAATAACGATCTGCAACCGCTGCTCCCCGATGTTCTGACTGTCCATCATCCGAACTATTATCAACAAGAACCGCCTCAACCGCCTGCCGACTGGGATAGCCCAACGCCGATCAGTTTCGTCAGCGCCACGGGCAGGTTCCTGGTGGCGCTGTCAGGACCAAAGGAATGGGTTGATGCTGCCTGGGAAATCCTCGCGCGGGCGCTCGATACACTGGGCATTGGCGGCAAAACGTCTGCCGGATACGGACGGATGGATCTGGAACGCGGCGCCGAAACCGCTACCCATGGCGCGACCACCACGCCCGGTGCCCCAGAAACCTCGCTGCCCGAAACTCCCCAGGTGCCCGAGGATTTTGCTATGGCGCTGAGCAAGAGTAACGCCGGATCGCTGCCCAATCTGATCAATCGTTGGCGACAGTTGCCCGATGCAATTCGCCCTGTCGCAGCTCGTGCGATGATCGATCATGCTCGTACAATAAAGATCAAGGATCTCGAAAAGAAACCCTGGTATCAGGAATTGCTCGGGGCCATCGAAGGATAGCAAGGATAAGCCGAGTTACAGCTATGTCTATACGTGAGGTACACACTGCGCTTCTAGTTCTAATTGGCGGGAGACAGACGCCCAACGTGCTTAGCGCCCAATACTTGCAGCCAAGAACCAGATTGATCTCGCGTTAACATATGCGGCCTCCCTGCTGATCGCCGAGTGCAAGACAGAAGCACAACCGTTTCGCACCGAACATCTCGATCAACTGCGGGCAATCGCCAGTATGATCGGCGGCTCATTCGTTGGTATATTGTTCATCGCAGCACGCAGTCAGCAACGGGTTGATACACAGGCGTTCACGGTATTTACTGCACAGGCAAAGGCGCGCCAGATCGCAATTGTCACGGGGGATCAACTCGGGCAGTTGCCCGATATGCTGAGACGCGAGGCGACCAGGCCCACATATCCACGCGGCTAGATTGTTTTCATTGCCTTCTAGCGCCAAAACCTTAACCCTCCCCCGCTTGGGGAGGAAAGTGGGCGCCTCCCCCCAGCGAGGGGAAGTTGGGATGCGCCGGTCGTCGAGGCTGCTCAGGTCCTCGCGCCGCACTGCCAGAATGTCAGGTTGCGCCGGGTCGCAACCGGTTGCGGTGATCGTAGTACTGGCTTATGCTCTTTAAGCATCCGGTATAGCCCGCGCAGGGCGGTCCGCCTGCAACCGTTTCTCACACCGTCTCATCGGGCGAGCCGGCGAAGAAGGCGGCGATGGCGGCGCGGAAGGGCAGGGTCGGGGAGCTAAGTTCGCCGTCGGGGGCCACACGCGTCTCCTGGCGGTAGTCGCCGGCGGCGGGGTCGGGCGCGCTGAGGACCAGCACATCGCGCTCTACGGGGCGAACGATCCAGTACTCGGGCAGGCCGGCCCGCGCATAGGCGCCCCGCTTGACCAC
>DAOTYR010000153.1:0-2940 GCA_034434655.1 Chloroflexaceae bacterium | reverse complement strand
CCCGCGCCCGTGCTGGCGGGAAGGTTTCAGCGCCCATCGCTCGCCTCGGAGCGTTTTCGAGCCAGGACCGCGCCGTCGAAATCCACCAGGATGGCTTCCAGGCGCATGCTGGCATGAAAGCGTTGGACGAACTGCCTCATCTGCTCCAGGGCCATGGCGGTGAGATGGTCGAGAGGGGCCAGTTCGCCGCGGGCCTGGCAGAGTTCGAGAAAGTGGCGCCCGGTGTTGGCGCTCTCCGTCGCGGCGATCAACGCGGGCGAGGCGCCGATCTCGCGGCACACCTGAGCGAGAAAGGCAAAGTCCACGGGATTGCCCGCGACGTGCGTGACCATCCGGCCCTGTGCGGTCTTGATGATCCGGCTGATCATGGCGACCAGGATGGCCTCACGCACGCCGTGGTTGATACAGGCCCGCAGCGCCGCTCCGGTGAACACGCTGATCTCCACGAAGGCCACGTCGGGCAGTTCGGGGAACAGGCGCATGGCGTACTGTTCGGAGCGCGCCCCGGTGGCGAGCACGACGCGCTCGGGGCTGTGGTAGGCGGCCAGTTGCACCGCCTGCAACACGCTGTGACGCCAGGCCGCCGTGCTGTACGGATAGACCTTGCCACTCGTTCCGAGGATGCTGATCCCCCCGATGATCCCCAGACGGGGGTTGAGGGTCTTGCGGGCCAGGCGTTCGCCGTCGGGCACGCTGATGATCACCTCAAGCCCGATGCGCTCCAGGATCGCCGGCCCCTCGGGGGTGACCTCGCCCAGGGCCGCGAGCACGTTCTCGGTGATCTGCCGGCGCGGCACGGGGTTGATCGCCGCCTCGCCTACGGGCAGGCCCAGACCGGGCAGGGTCACCCGGCCCACGCCCGGGCCGCCGTCGAGGCGCAGGCCCGGCCCGGGCGTCCGGCGCACCGTGGCGCAGATCAGCGCGCCATGGGTCACATCCGGGTCATCGCCAGCGTCCTTGCGCATGCAGCACGAAGCGGCGTCGGCGTCGAGACGGCGCTCCAGCGGCGTCATAGTGGTCGTCTCGCCGGTAGGCAGGCTGACCGTCACCGTCTCGGGCCAGGCGCCGGTGAACAGAGCCACGGCCGCGGCGCGGGCCGCCGCGGCCGCGTTGGTGCCGGTGGTGAAGCCGGTGCGCATGCCGCGCCGGTTGCGCGGAGGTACGGGCATATCATCCATACAGGTCACCATCACAACGCATCGTTCCCCGCGCCCACCGCCAGGCGCAGCAGCGCGTTGATCACCGCGACCGCCACGGTGGAGCCGCCTTTGCGACCGCTGGTGATCAACCAGGGCACGGCGGTCACCCCGGTGAGGGCGGCCTTGCTCTCGGCGGCGCCGACGAAGCCCACCGGCACGCCGACGATGAGCGCCGGGCGCGCGCCCGTTGCCACGAGGCGGATGACTTCGTCAAGGGCAGTGGGAGCGTTCCCGATGGCAACGATGGCGCCATCCAGCAACCCCCGTTCCGCGGCCAGGCGCATGCTCTGCGCGCCACGGGTGACGCCGTTGGCGGCGGCGAAGGCCTGCACCTCGGGATCGTCAATCAGGCAGTGGAGCGATCCACCCAGCGCCGCCAGGCGCCCGGCGTTGACGCCCACGCGCACCATGTGCACATCGGCGAGCACCGCGCAACCCGCCTGCAACGCGCTCACCCCGGCCTCAACCGCGCCGGGACTGCTCCGGACCAGGTCGGCGAACTCGAAGTCGGCGGTCGAGTGGACGATGCGCTCGATTACCGCCGCCAGGGGCGGAGCGAAGGCGTGGCCGCGCTCGGCCAGGCCCCGGCGGATGATCGCGAAGGACTCGGCCGCGATGGCGTGCGGATGGGTCGTCACGGATGGACCTCCTCGTCGCTATTCGCTATGGTGATGGGCGCCATGATGGCGCGTATGGACCTCGGCGTCAATGGCGCGCCGGCGGTAGATGCAGAGATCGCAGGTCATGGCCGCCGTGCCGTCCACGATCTCGCGGTAGCGCGCCGCGGCGGCGGTGAGCAGGCCCGGATGGGGAAAGAGATGCTCGCCGACCAGGATCTCTACCTCAGGGTGCCGCTCCTGCGCGGCGCGGGCCTGCCGCGCGATATCATCGCGCACGAAGCCGGTGAACAGCACATACGGCAGCACCACCACCCGCCGCGCGCCTAGCCGCGCGCAGCGGCTCACCGCCTGCCCCACGTCCGGGGCGACCACGGCCTGGAAGGCATACTCGACCAGGGGATGCCCGTACACCTCGGCGAGCAGGCGCGCCAGGCGGGGCAGTTCAGCATTGCTCTGGGGATCCTTGCTGCCGCGCCCGACCACCAGAAGGGCGGTCGCATCGGGGGAAACGGCCCGGGCGCCCTGGGCAAGGGCGGCGGCGGCACGGGCGGCGAGCGCGTCAATCAGGTGCAACTGTGAGCCGAGCGGCGCGCCGTAGCGCAGCATGATGCCGGGGTGGGCCGCCTGGGCCTCGGCCAGCAGGTCGGGCACATCCCGCTTCTGGTGGCGCCCGGCCCCCAGAAAGAGCGGCAGGGCGGCGATCTGGCGCGCGCCCGCCGCCACGCAGCGGGCGAAACCCTCGCCGATGGACGGCTCGGCCAGTTCCAGAAAGCAGGGCTGGATCGTCACGCCCAGGTGCTGGCCCAGGTCCTCGGCGAAGCGGTAAAACTCGGCATTGCCCGCCGCGTCGGGGCTGCCATGACCGATGAGCAGGAGCGCGTCCGGTTGGAAGTGCATAGTGGCCTCTGTATCTTGATGAACCAGGACAGGATTTCAGGCATGGTTTCGCTGCGCGACCTTGTGCGTGCCCGTCTGGGGGCGGGCTGCGGCGGGCCTGGCCCACCCCGGAACGACCTGTTTGCATCCCCGGAGGGGATGTGGAGAAACCGGGTTTCCCCACATCCCCGCCCGTGGGAGAGTTTGAGCGGGCCGGACCCGCACGCAAAGGTCTGGGAAGACCA
>DAOTYR010000152.1:0-22295 GCA_034434655.1 Chloroflexaceae bacterium | reverse complement strand
GGGAGGGCAGCGCCCTTCCACACCCTCTCGGCGAGGAGTGTTTACCCTGAAAAGGAGCCAGCTATGCCCGCACCAAACAACCGCTATGCCTTTTTCAACGGCGCGATTGTCCCCATCGAGCAGGCCACTGTCAGCGTGATGACGAACGCCCTGAACTATGGCACGGGGTGTTTCGAGGGCATTCGCGGCTACTGGGTTCCGGAAGAGGAGCAGTTGCTGGTCTTTCAACTGCGCGCTCATATGGAACGTCTGCGGCGCTCCTGCCACATCCTGTACATGCGCCTGCCGTACAGCGTGGACGAGCTGTGCGCGATCTGCATCGAACTGCTCCGCCGTGAAGGGTTCCGCGAGGATGTGTACATTCGCCCGCTGGTGTACAAGAGCGATCCGGCGATCGCGGTGCAGATGAACGGCCTGACCGACGCCTTCACGCTCTTCGCAGTTGGCTTCGGCCAGTACATCGCCAACTCGACGGTGCGGGCGTGCATTTCGTCGTGGCGGCGGATTGACGACAACATCATCCCCTCGCGGGCCAAGGCCTGCGGAGCCTACCTCAACTCGGCGCTGGCGAAAACCGAGGCGCTGCTCAACGGCTACGACGAGGCGATTGTGCTCGGCGGCGACGGGCAGGTGTCCGAGGCCAGCGCGGCGAACCTGTTCATCGCGCGCGGCGGCGCGCTGATCACCCCGCCGCTCACCAGCGACGTGCTGGAAGGCATTACGCGGCAGGTGGTGGCGCAACTCGCCCGCGACGAACTGGGCTTGAACGTGGTGGAGCGACCAATTGACCGCACCGAGCTGTACGTGGCCGACGAGGCCTTCTTCTGTGGAACAGGGGTCGAGATCAAGCCGATCGTCGAAATTGACCGGCGCATGATCGGCAATGGCCAGGCGGGGCCGATCGGCAGCGAACTGGCGCGCTGCTATGCCCAGGTGGTGCGGGGCCAGCTTCCGGCGTACCGCCAGTGGTGCACGCCGGTGTATGAGTAGTGAGCCCTGCTGCGAGGGCCGCGCCCTCCCAAACCCTCCCCGCAGGAGGGGGAATGGGGAAACCCGGTTTCCCCATCCCCTGCGCGAGGGCTGCGCCCCGCAAACCCTCCCAGCGGATCGTTGCCGGCGCGTCGACGCGCGAAATATCCTCCAGCATCACCCCGATGACCGCCTGCGGCGGCAGCGCACTCCCTTCCCGGTAGGCGATGGAAAGTCGCCCGCCAGGTCTACGAAAAAAATTGCTCACATCTCGTTCAAATGCTCGTACAGATCCATGTGCGATCCCAGGCAGAGCAGCGCTGCGTGGCCATCTTGTCGCTCGCCTTCTATCAGCATAATCTAACGTGAAAATGGGGGAACCAGGTTCCCCCACACCCCCATGTTCATCGGGTGTTGTGGGCCTCGACCATGGACATCTAACGTGAACATAGGCTCTCGAAGAGGGGAATGGGGAAACCCGGTTTCCCCATTCCCCCACCCGCGGGAGGGTTTGGGAGGGCGAAGCCCTCCCAAGAACAACCGTATGTTCATTGCGGCGTTGTGCGGCGCAGCCGCATGGACGGCTGAGGTGACCATCGTGCGCAGGGTTCAGCCCCCCTCCCAGCCTCCCCCCGCTGGGGGGATGCGCCGGGTTCCCGCCCCCAGCGGGGGGAGGGTCCGGGCAGGGGCCGTCACCGTGTCCGCGGAGCCGTGGCGCGGGCGGGACGCCCGCGCTCCCAGGTCATGTTCATTAGGCGGCGTGCGCCATGCGCCTGACCGTCTCACGTGAACATAGGGCAACCCGGTTGCCCCACGCCCCCACCCGCGGGAGGGTTTGGCCCTACTCCCGCGCTGCCAGGAAGGCGGCGACCTCGGCGCGGCGGGGAGGATCGGCGCCAGGACGGGTGCAGGTGAGGGCGGCAACGGCCGCGGCGAACCGCAGGGCCGCCGTAAGCTCCTCCACGGGCATTGTCGCCACGGCTTCGCGCGTGAGGGCCGCGCGTTCGGCCAGGGCCGCAAGCAAACCGGCGCTGAAGCTGTCCCCTGCGCCCACGCTATCGGCCACCGCCACGGAGAAGCCTGGAACGTGCAGGGTTTCGACCTGACCGTCGCGCCGCCGCAGGGCGGTCACGCCGGCGCTGCCACGGGTGAGCGCCACCAGCGCCGGGCCGGCGTCGAGCTGGGCCGCAGCAAGGTGCAGGGGATCAGCGGCAGGAGCCAGCCAGGCGCAATCGGCGACGCTGAGTTTCAACAGATCGCACGCGGCGATGGCGCGGGTCAGGGTGGCGCGATAGGCCGCCGCATCGTCAATCAGCCGCGGGCGAACGTTGAGGTCGAGGGAAACCAGCGCCCGGCCGCGCAGACCCGCGGCAGCCGCCAGCGCCGCCGCGGGGGTGGTGCCGCGCAACAGGCTGATGCCGCCGAAATGCAGGCTCGCGGCCCGCTCAAACAGCGCCGGGGGCAGATCCGCCGGGGTCAGCAGCGTATCGGCGGCGCCCGCGCCGTAGAAGGTGAAGACCGGCTCGCCGTCTTCGTGGGCGACAAAGGCCAGGGTGGTGGGCGCGGACGCATCGGTGAGCCAGGCGTCGTCAATGCCCTCGGCGCGCGCGGCGCGGCGCAGGCGCCGCCCGAACATATCGGCGCCGAGTTTGCCCACAAACGCCGCCGGCTGGCCCAGTCGCGCCAAACCCACTGCTACGTTGAACGGCCCGCCGCCGGGATGCAACGTGAAGCCCGTCAGTTCGCCATCCGTCTCCAGCGGCAAGAAGTCGATCAGGATCTCGCCCAGACAGACCAGTAGATTGCGCATGCTTGCCTCCAGACAGTACAATAGAGGGGTGAATCGGAGGGGTAAGCATTCACACCTGGGGTAACCCACGCGCCTGGGAGCGAGGCCGTCCCGCCCTCGTCGCGTCTCCGCGGGCACGCTGCCTGCGCTCCTGGGAGACATGTGAACGCTTACCCGGAGGGGCTGCGCCCCTCCGCTCCACCTGTTTCCAGCGCCCGCGGCGAAGCCCTCCCGGACCCTTCCAGCCGGCAGGGGCGGGGGCCAACCTGGTTTCCCCGCGCCCTTCCCGGCGCCTGGCAGTTGCGAGCGAGTCTATGAACGAAAACCCACCTATGTTGATCGACCGGATCAGCATCCACCCCAGCGCGTATGTCTTTCCCAACACCTTTCTGGCCGGGACCATCACCATCGGCGCGGAGAGCAGCGTCTGGCCAATGAGCGTGCTGCGCGCGGATACGGTGCCCATCCAGATCGGCGCCTGCTCAAATGTGCAGGACGGTTGTATTATCCATGGCGATCCGGGGTTTCCGGTTATCATCGGTGACTACGTGACCCTGGGCCACGGCGCGATTGTGCACGGCGCGATCATCGAGGACGAGGTGCTGATCGGCATCGGCGCGGTGGTGCTGAACGGCGCGCGGATCGGACGCGGCTCGATTGTCGGCGCGCGCGCCCTGGTGACTGAAGGCATGCAGGTGCCGCCAGGGTCCCTGGTGCTAGGGGTGCCGGGGAGCATCCGCCCCCTTAGCGCCGACCAGGTGGCGCGGATCCGCGGGCCTGCCGAACGGTATGTCGAGCGCAAGGAACTGTACCGGCGCCGGGAGGGGTAAGCCGCGGTTGTGGATCTATTCCCTATCCAGGAGCGTATGGGAAGACGCGGCCCGCGCCGGGCCAACCCTGGTTCATCCCCGCGCCTCAGGCAACATCGCTGTGGTGCGGCGGAGCCGCATCCACAGCCGCGCCGATGCTAGACAGCCAGCTCAAAGCATTCACGCCTCCGGTCGCCGCGCTGATCGCCGATCTGGCCGCGCTGCCCGCCCCGGCTGACTCCGTGAACATGTACGCCGCCGACGGGCCGCCGGGAAATGGCGCGCGGCGGCGCAATCTGGCCCTGGCGCTGGAGACGGCCCTCGCGCGCCCGCCCGACCTGTTGTTGATCGGCGAGGCGCCGGGCTACAATGGCGCCCGGCGCACGGGGGTGCCGTTTACCAGCGAACGCCTGCTGGTGGAAGGGCGCTGGCCGCTGGGCCGCCTCGAAGCCGCTCTGGGCCTGACCCTGGCGAGCGATGATGATCGCATCAGCGCCGAACCGACCGCGACCATCGTCTGCCGCGAACTGGCGGCCCTGGGCCTGACCGCGGCGGGCTGGAACGCCTACCCCTTGCACCCGCACCGCCCCGGCGCGGAACGGAGCAACCGCCCCCCACGGGCGAGCGAGATCGCCCTGGGGTTGCCATTGCTGGCTCGTGTCTGCGCCCTGTTTGCCGGCGTGCCGGTGGTGGCCCTGGGCCGCGTGGCCGCGGGGGCGCTGACGACCCTCGGAATACCGCACCGCAGGCTGCGGCACCCGGCCCAGGGCGGCGCGCGGCAGTTCGCCGCCGGGCTGCGGGCCGACGAATGAAGAGGTAGCCCACCGATGCTCCGCACCATTATCGCGACCCGTTATGTCACGCCGCTGCGCGAGGGCGGCTCGTTGCCCGCCCTGATTGAGGCCGACGACGACGGGTTGTACGTGCTCAAGTTTCGCGGCGCCGGCCAGGGACCGAGGGCGCTGATCGCCGAATTGCTCGCCGGTGAACTGGGGCGCGCCCTCGGACTGCCGGTACCCGAGATCGTCCTGGCGCACCTCGATCCGACCCTGGGGCACAACGAACCTGATGGCGAGATCCAGGATCTCGTCAGGGCCAGCGGCGGCCTGAACCTGGGGGTGGATTTTCTCCCCGGCGCCCTGGCCTTCGACGCGCTCAATGCCGCCGCCATCACCCCTGACCTGGCGGCGCGCATCGTCTGGTTCGACGCTTTTGTCACGAATGTGGACCGGACGGCGATCAACACCAACATGTTGCTCTGGCACCGGCAACTCTACCTCATCGACCACGGCGCGGCGTTGATCGTTCACCATACCTGGGAAGACTGGCGCGCCCGGGCCAGGGGCCGCTTCGCGGCGATCAAGAACCACGTCCTGCTCCCCGTGGCGGGCGATCTGCGCGCCGCCGATGCCGCTCTGGCCCCGCAGATCACCCCCGCCCTGGTGGAGCGTCTGGTGGCGATGGTGCCCGAGACCTGGCTGGCGGGTGATGGCCCGTTCGGGAACGTGGAAGAGCATCGCGCGGCCTACGCCGAATACCTGCTGACGCGGGCGGCGGCGCCGCGGTTGTTTGTTGAGGAGGCGATCCATGCCCGCGACCAGCGTCTTTGAATACGCCCTGATGCGCGTGGTCCCGCGGATCGAGCGCGGCGAATACGTCAACGCCGGCGTGGTGCTCCTCTGCCGGCAACACGGCTTCCTCGAGGCGCGCCTGCATCTCGACCGGGGCCGCCTGCGCGCCCTGGATTCTACGCTCGACCTGGAACTGCTGGAGGAGCAACTGGCGCACATTCCGCGTATCTGCGCCGGCGGCCCCCCCGCCGGGCCGATCGGTGCCCTGCCCCACCACGAGCGCTTCCGCTGGCTCACCGCCCCGCGCAGCACCATCATCCAGCCCTCACCCGTCCACACTGGTCTCTGCACCGACCCGCGCGCGACCCTCGAACGTATCTTTGCCCGCAGCGTCGGGGAGCGCTAGCGAAGGGCTACGTCAACGTCCGGTTGATCCTCCGCGCCGTGGGCGTCATGGTCTTTGAAAAATTAATCCGGTATACCGGGCTGGCCGTGGGGCTGAAGCCCTCGGCTATGGAATGCGAAGCCCGCCTGCGCGGGCTATACCGGATTATGTATTCAAAGACCATCACGCCTCGGCTCCTGGTGCGAAGGCCACCTGCGTGGCCTGTCGAGCCCGCACAGGCGGGCTTCGCAGAGGCTTGCCCGCGGCTTCAGTCGCCAGGCGGACGACGTTGACGTAGCCCTGGCGCTAGCGAAGGCCGCATTGACAAACTTCTCGCTCCGCGCTACACTTTTCATAACCCAGAGATCCCGATACCCCCTCCGTGGAGTGACGCTGCTACGTCAGCAGCCCTCCGGCAGCATGTTCCTGTCGGTCGTGGGACAATGTTGTCCACGACCTCGCGTTCCAGCATTGATGCAAAGGCTTGTCGTATCGCCTCAGATGGAGGCCTGATTTGACGTACCCTGCTCAGGGCGCTTCCGGAACCCTGGCCCGGCGCGCTCTGCCCATCATTGGGCTGATTGCCGCGCTGCTGCTGCTGTGGGAAGGCGCCCGGCTACTGTTTGGCCTCTCCGAGCAACGCCTGCCATCGCTCGGCTCGATTGTCGAGACGATGTTCACCCCCACCCGCGGGGGTGCGGGGCCGCTGTTGATCGTGCAGATGCTGGCCAATGGCTGGGCCACCTTTCGCGTGGCGCTGGGAGGCTTCTTCATCGGCGGCGTGCTGGGCTTCGGGCTGGCGGTGCTCTTTATGCGCCTGCCGGTGCTGGAACGCGGCCTGATGCCCTACGTCATCGGCTCGCAGACCGTGCCCATCCTCGCCATCGCGCCGATGGTGGTCGTTGGCCTCGGGCGCATGGGCGCGCCGCCCTGGCTGGCCAAGATGGTCGTGGCCGCCTATCTGACGTTCTTTCCCGTAACCATCGGCATGTTGCGCGGGCTGCGTTCGGCTTCGCCCCAGAGTCTCGACCTGATGCGCTCCTATGCCGCCACGCCGTTCCAGTACTTCTGGAAGCTGCGCCTGCCGGTGTCGCTGCCGTACCTGTTTACCGCGCTTAAAATCGCCGCGTCGGCGGCCGTGATCGGGGCGATTGTGGCCGAGTTGCCCTCGGGCGCCCGCGAGGGTATCGGGGTGATGATCCTCAACGCCGCTCAGTACTACAACTCGCGACCCCAGGCCCTCTATCTGGCGATCCTGGTCGCCGGCCTGGTGGGTATCAGTTTCTACGGCCTGGTGGTGCTGGCCGAGCACCTGATCGTCAAATGGCGCGCGTAGCCGCGCGGCCACGCTGAATGGTATCAGGGTTTGAGGTTCCTGATGAGCACTTCACCCATCATCGAATTCGATCGCGTCAGCAAAGTGTATCAAAGCGGCGGCGGGCCGGTGACCGCCCTGCTCGATGTCAGCCTGAGCATCGCCGCCGGTGAGTTCATCGCCCTGATCGGGCCGAGCGGCTGCGGCAAAAGCACGCTGATGCGCTTGATCGGCGACCTCGAGCAACCCAGCTCCGGCGCGGTGCGGGTGAAGGGGAAAACGCCCCAACAGGCCCGTCTCGACCGCGACTACGGCATCGTGTTCCAGGCGCCCGTGCTCTACGAGTGGCGCACCGTGCGCCGGAACGTGGAACTGCCGCTGGAGATCATGGGGCGCCCCCCGGCGGAGCGCCGGGAACGGGCCATGAGCCTCCTGCGCCTGGTCGGCCTGGGCGATTTCGGCGACGCTTACCCGCATCAACTCTCGGGCGGCATGCAACAGCGGGCAGCGATCGCTCGCGCCCTCTCCTTCGAGCCGTCCATTCTGCTGATGGACGAGCCGTTTGGCGCCCTCGACGAGATCACCCGCGAGCGTATGCAGACCGAACTGCTCAGCCTCTGGTCGAGCGCCGATCCCCGCCCCACGGTCATCTTTGTGACCCACAGCATCCCCGAAGCGGTCTTTCTGGCTGACCGGGTGGTGGTTATGTCGCCCCGACCGGGCCGCGTCCAGCGCGTCGTGCCGATTGACCTGCCGCGCCCGCGGGTCTTCGAGACACGCGAGTCGCCCGCGTTCTTCGGCCTGGTGACCGAGGTGCGCGAGGCCCTGCGCGCCACCGAAAGCGAACGGGTGGGGGTATGAGCGCGCCGCTACCGGCAACCAGCGTGGCCCGCCAGGCGGGTCGGGCAGAGCGCCAGGGTCTCAGCGCGCGCGACCTCTGGCCGCCGCTGCTCACCTTTGCGCTGGTAATCGGGCTGTGGGAACTGGCAGTGTGGTTCTTCCAGATCCCCCTCTTCCTGCTGCCGGCCCCCAGCCAGATCCTGGAAACCTTCCTGGCCCGCCCGGCCTTCTTGCTCCGTATCGGGCTGGTCACGTTCACCAATGCGGTCGTGGGATGCGCCATCGGGGTGAGCCTGGGCTGCCTGGCGGCGACGCTCTGCGTGCGCTGGCGCGTGGTCGCCGATGGGTTGGTGCCGCTGGCTGTGGCGGCCAGCGCGGTGCCGATCATCGCCCTGTCGCCGCTGATGGGCATCTGGCTCGGAAGCGTCAGCCCGCTCTCGAAGATCGCCGTGGTGGCGGTCATGACCTTCTTCCCGACCCTGGTGAGCGTGTATCGCGGCCTGGTCTCGCCCACCGCCGACGCGCTGATGCTGATGCGCTCCTACGCCGCGCCGCAGCGCGTGGTGTTCGCCAGGCTGCGCGCCCCGGCGGCGCTGCCCTTTCTCTTCGGAGCCCTGCGGGTCTGCGCCACGCTCAGCATGATCGGCGCGGTGGTGGCCGAGTTCTTTGGCGGCCCACAGAACGCCCTGGGGGTGTACATCAAAACGCAGGCCGGCATTCTGCGCACCCGCGAGGCCTGGTCGGCCATCCTGGTCGCCTGCCTCTTCGGGCTGGCCTTCTATCTGGCAGTGGCGCTCGCCGAGCGCGCCGCTATGCCCTGGAAACGGGGTCGCTAACCAGGGGGAACCGGTTTCCCCCGCCCCCTTGCCGCCGGGAGGGCCTGGCCCTCCCGCACCCTCCCGCGCGGCGGGGGCAGAAGAGTTGCTGGGAGGGCCAGGCCCTCTCGGAAACGTAAGTGTTCACACTCGGGGTAACCCACGCGCCTGGGAGCGCGGGCGTCCCGCCCGCATCGCGTCTCCGCGGGCAAGATGGTCTTTGAGAAATTCATCCGGTATGCCGGGCTGGCCGTGGGGCTAAAGCCCTCGGCTACGGAATGCGAAGCCCGCCTGCGCGGGCTAGAGCGGATGATGTATTCAAAGACCATGATGCCTGCGCTCCCAGGAGCACTGTGAACACTTACTCGGAAACATCGTTTCTATCCCCGCCGGGCAGTGCCGCCCGCCGGCAATGGAGCGAGGTTTGGCCGTTTGTGTTCGGGTTGGTTGACGTAAGGAGGATGACCGTGCAGATGCCCAGACGTTTCGGATGGATCGCCGCCCTGTTGCTGATCGGCGCCCTGCTGGCCGCCTGCGGCCAGGCCCCCGCCGCCGCGCCGACCACCGCCCCCGCCGCGCCGACCACCGCCCCCGCCGCCCTCGTGCCCGTGCGGCTGCAGTTGAAGTGGGTGCCCCAGGCCCAGTTCGCTGGCTACTACGCCGCCCTCGACCAGGGCTTCTACGCCGACGAGGGTCTCGACGTGACCATTCTGCCCGGCGGCCCCGATATCGTGCCCGAACAGGTGGTCGCCGCCGGCCAGGCCGAGTTCGGCATCAACTGGATGGCCAGCCTGCTCGCCACCCGTGAACAGGGCGCTCCGCTGATCAACATCGCCCAGGTCTTCACCCGCGCCGGGATGCGCCACCTCTCCTGGAAGGACAGCAATATCACTTCCCCTGCCGACCTCAAAGGGCGCAAGGTGGCGGTCTGGTTCGGCGGGAATGAGTACAACCTGCTGGCAACCCTCAGCAAGTACAACCTCAATAAGGATACCGATCTGACCCTGGTGCAGCAGCCCTTTGATATGAACCTGCTGCTCAACCGCGAGGTTGACTCGGCCGCGGCGATGACCTATAACGAACTGTACCAGGTGCTCAGCGCCGGCCATACTATCGAAGAATTGAACATCCTCGATTACAACGCCGAAGGCACCGCCATGCCCGAGGATGGCATCTTTGTGACCGAGGACTGGCTCAACGCCGATCCGCAGCACAAGGACATCGCCGCGCGCTTCCTGCGGGCCTCGTTCAAGGGTTGGGCCTACTGCCGCGATAACCCCGAGAGCTGCGTCGAGATCGTGCTGAAGCAGGATAGCGGCGGCGTGATGACCAAAGAGGCCCAGACCTGGCAGATGGATGAGGTCAATAAGCTGATCTGGGGCGATCCGATTGACCCGAATACGAAGATCGGCTACCTGGAGCCGTCGCTATTTACGTTTGCGGCGGATACCGCCCTGCAGTTCGGGGTGATCACCCGACCCGCCGATGAGTCGGCATATACCCACGAAATCTGGGAAATGGCAACGAAGTAGCAGAGATTCGGCATGGGGGAACCAGGTTCCCCCCATGCCTCCACCAGGCAGACGGCACCATCTGGCTCGTGAAAGGTCCTGTGATGGATTTTGCTATCACCCTGAAACTGGATATGCCGCCGGCCCGCAGTGTGGCCCTGACCCGCCAGGCCGAGGCGGCCGGCTTTCGCTACGGCTGGGTCTTCGACTCGCACGTCCTCTGGCAGGAACCCTATCCGCTGCTCACGCTCATGGCCGCCAACACCGAACGCATGCGCCTGGGCACCTGCGTCACCAACCCCGCCGTGCGCGATGTCACCGTCACCGCCAGCGCCCTGGCCACCCTCAACCTGATCTCCGGCGGGCGCATGGATCTCGGCATCGGGCGCGGCGATAGTTCCCGTCGCGTCCTGGGCAAGAAACCCACGACCCTGGAAAACCTGGAGATCGCCACCCGCAAGATCCAGGCCCTGGCCACCGGCGCCGAGGTCGAACACGAGGGTGCGCCGGTGCGCCTGCTCTGGGCCAATCCGGCCTATCACCTGCCGGTCTGGGTGGCGGCCTATGGCCCGAAGGCCCTGCACCTCACCGGGCGCATCGCCGATGGGGTGATTCTACAGTTCGCCGATCCTGAGCTGATCCGCTGGTGCCTGACCTTCGTCCACGAAGGCGCTCGCGCCGCCGGACGCGATCCCGCTGCGATCAAGGTGATGGCCGCGGCCCCCGTGTGGGTTTCCGAGGATCTGGTCCTGGCCCGCGACCGGGTGCGCTGGTTCCCCGCCCTCGTCTCCAACCACGTGATCGATCTCCTGTCACGCTACGATCCCGCTGAATTGCCCCCGGCGCTGACTGCCTACGTCCAGAACCGTGAGGGCTATGACTACCGCAAGCACGCCGAGGTCGGCTCATCCAACGCCGCCTTTGTGAGCGATGAGGTGGTGGACCGGTTCTGCATCGTTGGCCCGCCAGAGGAGCACCGCCGCCGCCTGGCAGAACTGGCGGCGATCGGCGTCGATCAGTTCAATATCTACCTGATGTCCGGCGATGAGGAGGGGTGTCTGGAGCAGTATGCGCGCCTGACGCCGGAGTTTTGCGCGTAAGACCTGTTTCAAAGAGAGGGCGCTGCCCCCGCGCAGGGGCATGGGGAAACCGAGTTTCCCCACACCCTCGCCCAGCGGGTGGGTAGGAGCGGGCGCCGCCCCCGCGCGGATGCGGGCCGGAGGCCCGCGCACCCCGGCCCCGGCCCGCGGGAGGGGTTGGGCGGGCGCCGCCCGCGCGCAGGGGCACGGGGAAACCGGGTTTCCCCACACCCTCGCCCAGCGGGTGGGTAGGAGCGGGCGCCGCCCCCGCGCGGATGCGGGCCGGAGGGCTGCGGTGACCATCGTTCGCCGCGTGCTGCCCCCCCTCCCAGCCTCCCCCCGCTGGGGGGAGGCGCCGGGTTCCCGCCCCCAGCGGGGGAGGTCTAACGTGAACATAGGGGAACCAGCTTCCCCATATCCTCGCCCGCAGAAGGGTTTCGGAGGGCTACGCCCTCAAGCAGGGGTCTGGGGAAACCGGGTTTCCCCACCCCTGCCTGAGGGGTTGGGCCGGGAGGGTGATGGTCTTTCAATAAATAATCCGCTCTAGCCCGCCTGCGCGGGCTTCGCATCCCCTAGCCGAGGGCTTATGGTCTTTGAATACATACTCCGCTCTAGGCCGCGCAGGCGGTCTTCGCATCCCCTAGCCGAGGGCTTCAGCCCCACGGCCAGCCCGGCAGAGCGGAGTAATTTCTCAAAGACCATCAGCCTCTCACGACAGCATCAGATCATCAAAGGAGCTACCCCGTGTCAACGCTGATCAAAGGTGGAACCGTCGTAACCGCCAGCGACACCTTCGCTGCCGATGTGTTGATCGAAGGCGAGCAGATCGTCGCCGTGGGTCAGGGGCTGAGTGGAAACACGGTGATTGACGCCAGCGGCGCCTATGTCATCCCCGGCGGCATTGATGTGCATACGCACCTGGATATGCCCTTCGGAGGCACGGTCTCGTCGGATGATTTCTTCACCGGCCAGCGCGCGGCGGCGTTCGGCGGCACGACCATGCACATTGATTTCGCCATCCAGCCCCGCGGCGCGACCCTGCGCGAGACGCTCGATCTCTGGCATGCCAAAGCCAACGGCAAGGCGGTGATTGACTACGGCTTCCACGTGGCCATCACCGACCTGCCCGACAGCGTGCTCGACGAGATGCCCCGCTGCGTCGAGTACGGCGCCACGAGTATGAAGCTCTTTATGGCCTACAAGGGCGCGCTGCAGGTTGATGATATGACCCTCTTTCGCGCCATGCAGCAGGCCGCCCGGCATCGCCTGCTGATCATGGTCCACGCCGAGAACGGCGACGCGATTGACGTGCTCATTCGCGAGGCGGTGGCCGCGGGCCAGCTTGCCCCGAAGTACCACGCGCTGACGCGCCCCCCCGAGCTTGAAGCCGAGGCCACCGCGCGCGCCGTGCGCCTGGCCGAAGTCGCCGGCGCGCCGCTCTACGTGGTGCACCTGACCAACGCCGGCGCGCTGGAAGCGGTGCGCCTGGCCCGCGCGCGGGGCGGGGCAGGGCAAATCTTCGCCGAGACCTGCACCCAGTACTTCTTCTTCACCAAAGATGACCTGGCGCGCGAGGGTTTCGAGGGGGCCAAATGGGTCTGCTCGCCGCCCTTCCGCTCCCCCCATGACCAGGAGGCCCTCTGGCAGGGCGTGGCCGATAATGCGCTCCAGGTGGTCTCCACCGACCACTGCCCGTTCTGGTTCCAGGGCGGCATCGAGGGGCGCCCCGCCGGCAAGGAACTGGGCCGCGAGAGCTTCGCCAAAATCCCCAACGGCTGCCCGGGCATCGAGGAGCGCATGATGCTCCTCTACACCTACGGCGTCCGGACGGGCCGCATCTCCCTCAATCGCTGGGTGGAACTGTGCTGCACCAACCCCGCCAGGCTCTTCGGCTGCTACCCCCGCAAGGGCACCCTTACTCCCGGCGCCGACGCCGACATCGTGGTGTGGGACCCTGAGGCCCGGCGCACCCTCAGCGCCGCCAGTCTGCACCAGCGCACCGACTATACCCTCTACGAAGGCTGGGAGGTCACCGGCGCGCCGCGGGTGGTGCTCTCGCGGGGCCGGGTGATCGTCGAGGGCGACGCCTGGACCGGCGAGGCCGGAGCGGGGCGCTTCGTGCACCGCGCGCCGTTCAGCATGTAAGCGAACTGCGCGACCCGTCGCGTCATGGTGTGGGGGAAGCGCGGAGGGGGCCGCGCTCCTCCACAAAAGGGAACGCCGACAACCTTCCACCGTAGCCACCACAAAAGAGCATAGCCATGACAACCACCATCCTCGACCCGGCCCGCACCATCGCCGAACTGAAAGAACTGCGGGCCTTGACAGGCACCGCCGATGGCGCGCAACGGGTGGCCTGGACCGACACCTGGGCGGCGGCCCGGGACTGGTACCGCGCGAAACTGGCCGACCTGCCGGTGCGCGTGGAAATGGACGAAGGCGGCAACCTCTGGGCCACCCTGCCGGGCGCCTCGGAACGCGCCCTGCTCATCGGCGGCCACCTGGACTCGGTGCCGAACGGCGGCTGGCTCGATGGCTGTCTGAACCTGCTCGCCGGCCTCGAAGTGCTGCGCCGCGTCGCCGCCGAAGGCACGCCGCCGGTAACGCTGCGCCTGGTAGACTGGGCCGATGAAGAGGGCGCCCGCTTCGGACGCAGTCTGCTCGGCTCCAGCGCCTTCTCGGGCACGCTCGACCCAACGAGTGTCGCCGGCCTGCGCGACCGCGACGGCGTTCCGCTGCCCGAAGCCCTGGCCGCGCGCGGCGTAAACGTGCAGGACATGCTGGCCGCCCGGCGCCAGCAGGCCAATGCTGCGGCCTATCTCGAACTACACATCGAGCAGGGGCCGGTGCTCGAAGATCTGGGCCTGCCCCTGGGGGTGGTGATCGGCACCTTCGGGGTGGAGCGTCACCAGATCACCTTCACCGGCCAGGCTGCCCATGCCGGCTCAACGCCGATGAACCGGCGCCGCGACGCCTTCGCCGCCGCGGCGAAGCTAGGCCTGGAGATACGCGGAATTGCGGCGCGGCACGGGGGGGTCTGCACGGTCGGGAGTTGCATCACCCGTCCGGGCATCGTGACGGCGGTGGTAGGGGAGTGCATCATCACGCTGGATCAGCGCCACATGGAGGCGCCGACGCTGGCGGCGATGCTCCAGGAGGCCAGAGACGCGGCGGGGCGCTTCGCCGCCGAGGAAGGCTGTGTGGTGAACTGGACGCCGATCTGGAGGATTGACCCCATTCCCTTCCACCCCGAACTGATCGCCCTGGGTGAAGCGGCAATCCGCGAAGTGGCCGGTGCGGCTCATCGCCTGCCGAGCGGCCCCCTGCACGACGCGGCCGAGGTGGCCCGGGCGGGCATCCCCACCGTGATGCTCTTCGTGCAGAGCCTGGGAGGCATTTCCCACAATAAGATCGAAGACACCCGCGAGGAGCACATCGCCCTGTCGGTGCAGGCCCTCGACCGCCTCGCCGATAGGGCGATGGCCTGGATCCAGAGGACGACGGGGGCGTAGAGTATCCCATCGCGGATGCGGGCCGGAGACCCGCGCATCCAGGCCCTCCCGCGGGCGGGGGCGGGGGGAAACCCCGTTGCCCCACACCCCTCACCGAGGGCCAGGCCCTCCCGCGGGCGAGGTGGGGGAGGGGGCAGCCCTCGAGGAGGGGAATGGGGAAGCCGGGTTTCCCCGCGTCCCCGCCCCGCAGGGGGATGGGGAAGCCGGGTTTCCCCATCCCCCCACCCGGCGGAAAGGTTTGGGAGGGCGCAGCCCTCCCAGGAACAGCCTTTTTTATCACATTGGCGTGCGGCGTAGCCGCATGGATGGCGGGGAGGGCTCTGGCCCTCTCAAACCCTCCCCTCTGGCAGGGGGTAGCGGTCAGGCTTGACGAATGGCCTCGTAGACGATCTCCAGCGACTCGATCTTATTGCTATCGCCGTCGGCGCGCGCCAGTTCCCACGTTGACGGCCAGGCCCCGCTGAAGCGCCAGCGACCCTTCACATGCCCGAAGCGATCGAGTTCGAGAATCGAGCCATCGTGGCGCACCGGATGGCCACTTGCGGTCATCTCCTCCCACTCAATCAACGACTGATCGAGGGTGACGCCATTGGACAGGCGGATCACCATATCGTGGCCCGGCTCCGCCAGGTCGAGCAGACTGATCTCGTCATCGCCGATGTAGAACTCGATCGGGTCCTCATAGCCATGCAGACCCACGCACTCACGAAAGGCCGCGCAGGGCACCCCCTCGACTTCAACGATAAAGCGATACTCGCGCAGGTTGCTCGGCAACAGGATGTTCCGCATCACCATACCTCCTCGCTGGTGAGGAGGGCGGCGGGAGTCAGGAGCCCCCGCTCCCTGCCCCAACCCTGTCTCGCGCGGCGCAACAACACCTGGAAGCGTTAGGCAAGTTTCAAAACCTGCGGTTTGCGCCTGACAGTCTGGCGGAGAGGTGTGGAGGGGCCAGGCCCCTCCACACCTCCCCCGTGGTCCCGTGTCGAGGCGAACGGTCACGTGCGTTTGAAACATGCCTTACGGACAACGGCAAGGCGTTCCTACGAACCTTTATTGATTCAGTATAATGCGCCGCGGCATTCGAGACGGAAAAGAAAGCTACCATCGGGGTTATGAGACCTTTACCGTTGCGCCAGGGTCAGGCGCGCCCCTCTCAGCAGCCCACCTGCTTATTGGGATCGCGAAGTGGCAGGTTCAGCGGATTTTCGGCCTGATCACGGATCAGTTCCGGATCGATGCCTCTGGGGATGGCCCCACCGAAGGTCGTATCGGCCACCAGCTCGGGGCGTTCCTCCTTGAGGCGGGCGATCTCCTCGCGGGTGAACACACGGCTCTCATCGAAGCCCAGGTCGACCTGCACCGAGGCGCCCTTCATGTGGATGCGGCCAATATCGTAGAAGCGCTTCTCGAAGGTGGTCTTGGCGAAGGCGCGCAGACAGCCGAGCATATACTTGCGCTTGGTCTTATCCTTGATGAACGGATATTCCAGGAACGCCTTGCGCATGTAGAAGCGGGCGTAGTTGCGCAGCACGCCTTTGAGGACCTGCTCGCGCTCCATCAACTCGGGCTTCATAATCGGGGTGACGAAGTTGTACTTGGAGTAGTCGCGCACCTCGACCCGGTCACCCAGTTCCTCGAACAGCTCGGCGAAGGGCCAGGGAGTGTACATGTTCCAGTTGGCCATATCCACCTTCCAATCGAGGGCCATGCGGTAGGTCTCCTCGATCGTCTCGGGGGTTTCGTTCTCCATACCCATGATGAACTGGGCCTCGGCGACCATGCCCGCTTCCTGGATGAGGCGGATGGCGGTCTTATTCTGTTCGATGGTCGTCTGCTTGCGGAAGAGTTCCAGGTTCATCTGGGCCGCGGCTTCGGTGCCCAGCGAGATGTGCATCAGCCCGGCCCGCCGCCAGAGGGGCAGCAGATCCTTGTCGCGCATAATATCGGTGACACGGGTATTGATGCCCCAGAGCACCGGCAGCTTCCGGCGGGCCAGTTCTTCGCACAGGGCGGTGAACTTCTTGCGGTTGAGCGTCGGCTCTTCATCGGCCAGGATGAAGAACCCGACCTTGTAGTCGCGCACCAGCGACTCAATCTCATCAACAAACTTGATCGGGTTGCGCGAGCGGTAACGCCGCCAGAACTTCCACTGCGAGCAGAAGCGGCAGGTGAAGGGGCAGCCGCGGGCGAAGTTCGGCACCGCCACCCGCACGTTCAT
Organism: Chloroflexaceae bacterium; assembly: GCA_034434655.1. GTDB lineage: Bacteria > Chloroflexota > Chloroflexia > Chloroflexales > Chloroflexaceae > JACAEO01. The sequence continues at coordinate 5,482 of DAOTYR010000152.1, read as the reverse complement.
CGGCACGTAGATGTACTTGTCCCAATCGAGCAGGCTCCAGTCGGGGGACAGGGTGTCGAGGTCGGCGATAGGGTCGCTGGCCGGGGTGGCGACGACCCTGCCCTCTTCCGTGTAGGCGATGCCGCGGATGTTCGGGCGGTCCTTCAGATCCGATCCGGCCTCGATGCTGCGCATCAGATTGACGATGATCTCTTCGCCTTCGCCACGCACGATATAATCGATCCAGGGCGCCTCGCTGAAGACCTGGGTATACATGAACGTAGGATGGATGCCGCCGAGGATCAGTTTGGCGTTGGGCCGTTCTTCGCGGGCGATCTTCAGCGTATCCTGGGCCTTGAGAATCATGGGCGTGATCGCCGTGGCCATGATCACGTCGGGCTGGTTGATGCGGATGATCTGGCGGAGCTGGTCGTCGGGGATATGGAAGGTCATCGCGTCGACGAAGCGGATGTTGTCATAGCCCGCCTGCTTCAGGGCGCCGCCGATGTAGGGCACCCAGCTCGGTGGCCAGTTTCCGGCGATCTCGGCCCCGCCCGCGTGATAGTTCGGCTGGATCATCATGATCCGCATACTGGTCTCCCTTTTGGCTTGTGGGGCGGCGCCCCGCCTACCTGCGACAGAGTCTGAACTACACCGATCGAACGATACCGGGAAGGCGCTTCCTTCCCGGCGTTAGCGCCAGGTGACAGAGAAGGTGCAGGTTTCGGCCCCGCACGCGACGCAGGCCGTTTCGCGCACGCGCACCCGCCGGTCGATCAGGGTTTGCAACAGGGTCTGGAAGCACTGTTCGTAGTAGCGGCAGAGCGGCGCGGCGGCGCTAACCCCGCGGCACTCCGGGCAATCGGCCAGCCGCAGAACGGCTTCGCCACGCCCCACGGCGTAGCTGAAGCGCCCGGCGCCGGCGAATGTCCAGGCGTGGGCGGCGATGGCCTTCAGCAACACGCGCAGGCCCGTGGCCGGGGGCAGCAGCGGCAGGAGGACATGGGCCGGCCTGGGGATGCGGTGCGCCAGCAGGTAGCCCGCGGTGCGCTCGCCCGAGCGCGCCAGGATGCGCCCCGCCTCTGTGGCGCCCGCCTCGGCCCGGAGCGCCGCGATCAGGGTGACGAACTCCTGCTCCTCCACCATCGTCGTCGGCAGGCGCTCCGCCAGGTCGCTCCGGCCCATGCGTCGCAGAAAGCCCTGCGTCTCCGCCCGGCCCCACGCCTCTTCGAGCGCGCCGACCGTCTGGATGATCGCGTTGGGGCCGATCCGCGCCGCGCCCGTGGCCGCGTGCGTCGCCTGCATGGGAGCTCCTTTCATGGCATGGCAGCGTTGTTACATTTTATACATGAATCGAGCGCAGTCTACCATGGCCATTTGCGCCGCACAGTGGTAATCGCTCAACGGTCTGTGAGTATTTCTTCTCAGACGGGGCTGCGCCCTGGTGCTAGGATGAACCGCAAGGAGGCGGTGACGCGATGCTTGCGCTGCGGAGGAGGCCCCGCCGCACCGGTATGCGCACCGGGTGCGGGGCCGCAAGGTCCCGCATCCCCCGCCGAGACGAAGGCTCGTTGAGGAGAAATCCATGTCCAACCGGGCGCCAGCCGACCCGGCGGCAAGCGCCGACAATCGGCAGAAGTTGCTCGAGGCAACCATGCGGCGCTATCAGTACCGCCCCGATGCGTTGATTGAAGTGCTGCACAAAGCCCAGGAGTTGTACGGCCACCTCTCACCCCAGTTGCTCGCCTCCATCGCTCGCCGTCTCCACCTGCCGCCCAGTCGCGTCTACGGTGTGGCGACCTTCTACCACTTCTTCTCCCTCGCGCCCCAGGGCGAGCATACCTGTACCGTCTGCCTCGGCACCGCCTGCTACGTCAAGGGCGCGATGGAGATCCTGACCGCCCTGGAGGCGGAAACTGGTCTCAAGGCCGGGCATACCAGCCCCGATGGGCGCTTCTCGCTGCTGACGGCCCGTTGCCTGGGCGCCTGCGGCATCGCTCCCGCCGTGGTGCTTGATGGGGTGGTCATCGGCCATGCCGATGCCGAGATGCTGCGCGCCCGGCTGCATGCCTTGCTCGAAGAGACGCCCGTCGCATCGTGAGAGAAGGCTTCGATGGATCTCGCTGAATTGCACGCCACTGCCGAGCGCGAACGCGCGCGACGCAAGGCGATCCGCGTGCTGTGCTGCACCTCCTCGGGTTGCCAGGCGTCCCGCTCGCTCGAGTTGTTCCACCAACTGGAGGCCGCCGTGACCGCCACGGGCCAGGACGAGGCGGTTGAGGTCGCCAGTGTCGGTTGTATGGGCTTCTGCGGCCAGGGGCCGATGGTCCGGGTCGAACCGGCCAATCTGCTCTTCGAGCGGGTGCATCCTGAACAGGCCGCGGAGATCATCGCCGCCCTCGCCGGGCAGCCCTGTAGCGTTGAGCGGGGCGATCCCAACCACCCCTTCTTCGCCCGCCAGGTGCATGTGGTGCGCCGTAATGGCGGCTTCATCGATCCCGAACGGATCGAGGAGTATATCGCCGCCGGGGGCTACCAGGCCCTGTACCGCGTGCTCCACGATTGTTCGCCCGCCGAGGTCATCCAGGAGGTTACCCGCAGCGGCCTGCGTGGCCGCGGCGGCGCTGGCTACCCCACCGGCCTCAAATGGGCCACCGTCGCCAAAAGCCCCGGCGAGCGCAAGTTCGTGGTGTGCAACGGCGATGAGGGCGACCCCGGGGCGTTCATGGACCGGAGCATTCTCGAGAGCGACCCGCACCTGGTGCTCGAGGGCATGGCCATCGCCGCCTATGCCGTCGGGGCCCACGAGGGCTACATCTTCGTGCGCGGGGAGTATCCGCTGGCCATCCAGCGCCTGAACCGCGCCATCAATCAGGCCAGGAAGCTCGGCCTGCTGGGCAGCCAGATTTTCGAGACCGCCTTCGATTTCAAGGTCGAGATCCGCGTGGGGGCCGGGGCCTTCGTGTGTGGCGAAGAGACCGCGCTGATCGCCAGCATCGAGGGTCGCCGCGGCCAGCCTCGCCCCCGCCCGCCCTACCCCGCCGAGAAGGGCCTCTGGGGCTTTCCTACCTTGATCAACAATGTCGAGACCTTTGCCAACATCGTGCCGATTATCGAGCAGGGCGCGGACTGGTACGCTGCGATCGGCACCGCGAAGAGCAAGGGCACCAAGGTCTTCGCCCTGACCGGCAAGGTGCGCAATACCGGGTTGATCGAGGTGCCCATGGGCATGACCTTGCGCGAGATCGTCGAGGACCTCGGCGGCGGCACCCCCGACGGCACGCCCGTCAAGGCCGTGCAGACCGGCGGACCCTCCGGTGGCTGTATCCCCGCCCGGCTCTTCGACACGCCCGTGGACTATGAATCGCTCGCCGCCGCCGGCTCGATTATGGGCTCCGGCGGCATGGTGGTGATGGACGCCCACACCAGCATGGTCGAGATCGCCCGGTTTTACATGGCCTTTTGCATGGATGAGTCCTGCGGCAAGTGCGTCCCCTGCCGGGTCGGCACCGTGCAGATGCACCACCTGCTCAGCAAGGTCGCCGCGGGTGCGGCCACGCCCGCCGATCTCGAACAGCTCGAACAGCTCTGCGGCCTGGTGCGCGAGACCAGCCTGTGCGGTCTCGGCCAGTCGGCGCCCAATCCGGTGTTGAGCACGCTGCGCTACTTCCGTGAGGAGTACGAGGCCCTGCTGCGCGCGGACGCTGGCGCGAGCGCGCACGGAGAACCCTGATATGGCAGCTCGAACCCTGACCATTGATGGCCGGCTCGTCAGCGCCCGCGCCGGCGAGAGCATCCTCGAAGCGGCGCGCGATGCGGGCATCCATATCCCCACCCTGTGCTACCTCGAGGGCCTCTCGGAGGTGGGCGCCTGCCGTCTCTGTCTGGTCGAGGTGGCCGGTTCGAACCGCCTCCTGCCCGCCTGTCTGACGCCGGTCAGCGAGGGGATGGAGGTGCGCACCGCCACCGAACGGCTGCGCGAACACCGCCGGGCGCTCGTCGAGTTGCTCTTCGCCGAACGGAACCATGTCTGCGCCGTCTGCGTGGCTTCGGGGAACTGCGAGTTGCAGAACCTGGCCCTCCAGGTGGGGATGACCCACGTGCGCTACGAATACCTCAACCCCGTCTGTGCCGTGGATATCAGCCATCCCCAGTTTGGCGTCGATCACAATCGCTGCGTGCTCTGCGCCCGCTGCGTGCGCGCCTGCGACGAGGTCGAAGGGGTGCATACCTGGGATATCGCGGGACGCGGCATCAACGCCCGGGTGATCACCGATCTGGGCGTGCCCTGGGGCGAGGCCGAGAGTTGCACGTCCTGCGGCAAGTGCCTGCTGGCCTGTCCCACCGGGGCGATCTTCCGGCGCGGCACTAGCGTCGCCGAACTCGAACGCGACCCGAAACGCATCGCGCTGATCGTCGCCTCGCGCCAGGAACGCTGGTAGGGGGAGCGGGGGTAGAAGGGGCGTAGGAGATTCACCGTTCGCAGCGTTCCGCCCTCCTCCTGGCCTCCCCCCAGCGGGGGAGACGCCCGGTTCCCTCCCCCGGCGGGGGAGGGGTGAGGGAGGGGGCGGTTCGGCGCGAGACGGCGCCATACCGCATAGCCCTGCTGAACCTCTGTCTCAGCCCCGGCTTTACCGGCAATCCAATATCTACCATCCGAAATGGCATGATCTATGTCCAGGATCACATTCGCTACCGTCTGGTTTGGAGGTTGTTCGGGCTGCCATATGTCGCTGCTCGACATGGATGCCTGGTTGCTCGATCTGGCCCAGATGGTCGAGCTGGTCTATGGCCCGCTCGCCGATCGGAAGACCTTTCCCGACGGGGTGGATCTGACCCTGGTGGAGGGCGCGATTGCGAACCAGGAGCACCTGGAACTGGCGCGCGAGATCCGGAGGAAAACCCGGGTTCTCGTCGCCCTCGGCGACTGCGCGGTGACGGGCAATGTCACCGCCCTGCGCAACCTGACGGGCGATCCGGCGGGCCTGCTCCAGCAGATCTATCTCGAGCGCGGCGACCCGCCGCTTGCCGTTCCAGGGGCGCCGGGCATCGTGCCGCGCCTGATCGAGCGGGTGACGCCGCTGCACGCGGTGGTGCCGGTGGATCATTTTCTCCCCGGTTGTCCGCCCTCCGCGCCGCGCATCCGGGCCATGCTCGAAGCCTTGCTCGCCGGCGCCGAGCCACCCGAGATCGGGCGCTTTGGATAGCCCTCCGGGTAAGGTGAGCCGAGGCTGTTGGGGCCACCCGGTGGGCGAGTGTGGGCGGGCGCGGCCCGCGCGCAGATGCGGGCGGGAGGCCCGCGCACCCAGGCCCCGCTCGCAGGCGGGTGTGGGCGGGCGCAGCCCGCGCGCAGATGCGGGCGGGAGGCCCGCGCACCCAGGCCCCGCTCGCAGGCGGGTGTGGGCTGGCGCAGCCCGCGCGCAGATGCGGGCGGGAGGCCCGCGCACCCAGGCCCCGCTCGCGGGCGGGTGTGGGCGGGCGCAGCCCGCGCGCAGATGCGGGC
>DAOTYR010000151.1:0-14857 GCA_034434655.1 Chloroflexaceae bacterium | reverse complement strand
TGGTCCCCCATGGTCACGTGAGACAGTCATGCGCATGGCGCACACCGCCCGATGAACATGGCCCGGGAGCGCGGGCGTTCCGCCCGCGTCGCGGCCCCGCGGGCACGGTGACGGCCCCCTCCCTGACCCTCCCCCGCTGGGGGCGGGAACCCGGCGCCTCCCCCCAGCGGGGGGAGGCTGGGAGGGGGGCAGCACGCGGCGAACGATGGTCACCTCAGCCGGCCATGCGGCTGCGCCGCACCCCGACGGGATGAAAAAGGTTCCTCCTGGGAGGGCTTCGCCCTCCCAGGCCCTCCCACCGGGCGGGGGCATGGGGGAACCAGGTTCCCCCGTGTTCACGTTAGCCCCGGCATGCACCACCGGCCCCGCCGCGGGCCAGGTAGCCGCTGGCGGGGCCATAGGTCGTAAAGCGAGGCGCGTGGAGGAAGGCATTGACGGGGGCGGGCGCGGCCAGCCGTCACAAGGGCGTCACGCGGCGCATACGCTTTACGCGGCGAAACGGGCGGGGGGAGGAGCCTGGCCCGGTGCGACGACCGGCCAGGCGCCGGTTCAACCCGCCTGGGCGTGCAATTTCTCGCGAATGCTCAACACCTCGCTGCGCAGGCGATTATCGGTGGTCATCTCCTCGGCGACCTTTTCGCAGGCATACATGACCGTGGTATGGTCGCGACCGCCGAGCATATTGCCGATATCCACCAGGCTCGCCTCCGTCTCTTCGCGAAGCAGGTACATAGCGACGTGGCGCGGCACCACAACATTCCGCGAGCGCCCGCGACCGGTCAGCGCGCGCACATCGATGCCATAATGCTGGCTCACGGCCTGGATAATCGTATCGGCGGTGATGCGGCGGCGGCGCGTATTGCCAAGCAGATCGGCGAGGGCCTGGGTCGCCACCTCGACACTGATAGGCAGGCTATGCATATCGGCGTAGGCAGCGACACGGTTCAGACTACCCTCAAGCTCACGGATGTTGCTCTGCACCTTATGGGCCAGGAAATCAATCACCTCATCAGGCACAAAGACATGCATCTGATCGGCCTTGGCCCGCAGGATGGCCGTGCGCGTCTCCAGGTCCGGCGGCTGCACATCGGCAATCAGGCCCCACTCGAAGCGCGAGCGCAGGCGTTCTTCCAGGGTAAGGATGGCCTTGGGCGGCTTATCGGAACTGATGACAATATGCTTGGCGGCGGAGTGGAGCGCGTTGAAGGTATGGAAAAACTCCTCCTGGGTGGACTCCTTGCCGGCGATGAACTGAATATCATCGACCAGCAACACATCAATGTTCCGATAGCGCATGCGGAACTCGTCGGTCTGTTGCCGGCGGATGGCATTAATCAAATCATTGGTAAACTTCTCCGAGGAAACATAGAGCACATTGATCTCGGGATCGCGATCGAGCACATAATTCCCGATCGCGTGGAGCAGGTGCGTCTTTCCGAGGCCCACACCGCCATAGAGGAAGAGGGGGTTGTAGGCCTGGCCCGGCTTATCGGCGACGGACAGACAGGCGGCGTGGGCCAGCCGGTTGCTCGACCCGACGATAAAGCGCGAGAAGGTGTACTTCGGGTTCAGCATCCCCGAGCGCAGCGCACTGGAGAGTTCCAATTGCACGGCCCGCTCGCTACCGAGACAACTATCTTCGTCGGTTGCGGCGATGGCAGTGGTTGGGGCAGGGCCTTCTCCCCGGGCAGATGGGGGTGCGCCACTGGCGATCACCACCCGCACCTGCACCGGATAGCCGACCACATCGCCGAGGGAGCGTCGCACCGGTATCAGGAAGCGCGACTCCAGTCCCTCCTTGTGGAAGGGCGACGTCGTGCCGACGGTGGCCAGGCCCCCATCAAGGGCGAGCAGGCTCGTCCCGCGCAGCCAGGTATCGAACTCCTGGCGCGAAGTCTGCAGTTGTATCGTGCCCAGTGCTGCTTGCCAGATCTGGTTTAAGTTCACGTGCGCCTCCCTGGCACTGGCCACAGGAATCCCCAACACGCGGCGCGCCGCGCGTCGTTGCAGGGTGATTCTGAGATACGGGCCGGACACTTCAGCGGACAGGTTGTGGGGACCGCTGGTGGTACAAGTTGAGTGTGGACGAGATCATACTCCAAACTCTCCAATTTTTCAAGCAACATAATGTGCGATTCTATAAATCCTACTTATAGTTATGAACGTTGGTATAGCAACGTTTCTTTCTATTCTGGCGCGCTATTCTGTGCTTTATGTTGACAACCTTTTCCCAACCATGTGGATAACCTGGCCATGTGTCATCCCTTTCTCCGTGTCCGGGCCGTCTGGAGCGGCACAGGGTGCGGCGCCGGCGGCTTCACCGGCATTGTGGATAACCTGGCCCTGGTTGTGGAGAACGTGTGGGTGGATGTGGGTAGTTTGCCTGCCATTTCCCGTCCTGACAGGGGCGTCCGTCCCGGCTATGCCTCGACGGAAGCGTCCGCATCGCCGGCTGCCTCCGAGGCTGCCGGCGGATCAATGGGGGGCAGGTCGGCCAGGCTGGTCAGGCCGAACTGCTGGAGGAAGGCCGGGGTGGTGGCGTAGAGGATGGGTCGGCCTACGCTTTCGAGGCGACCAGCTTCGCAGATCAGGTCGCGGGCCAGCAAGGCCCGCAGCGCGCCGCTACTATCGACGCCGCGGATGGCCTCGATCTGGGCCCGTGTTACCGGCTGGCGGTAGGCGATAATGGCCAGCACCTCCAGAGCGGCGCTGGAGAGGCGCCCGCTGGCCTGGACGCCAAGGAAGCGTCCCACGACCCGCGCCGCCTCCGGGGCGCTCACGAGCTGGGCCAGTTCGCCGTGTCGCTGCACCCGCACCCCGCGCTCGCGGCACTGGCGGGCCAGTTGATCGAGGGCCGCTTCCACCGCGTCGGCGGGCGCTTCGAGGGTGCGCGCAAGCTGGGCCACCGTGACGGGTTCGCCGGCGATGAAGAGCAGGCTCTCCACCAGTTGCACCAGGCCTGGCGTGACCGAAGGGGGTGGCAGGTGGGGCAGGGGCGGCTGCGCATCGGGTTCGGGATCGCTCATGCCTCGCTTCGTCCGCTGGAAGGGTGCTCCTGACCGTCGCGCCGCCACAACCGTGGACGCGCCGGCACGCCAGTATACCAGAATCGGCCCGGAGCCGTGTTTGCCGCCCTGCCCGGGGGCAGGGCGGGGTATGATATCATACAGCAGCCGCTAAAAGGAAAGGATCGCAGCCTATGGCAGTGCGCCGCCGCGGGCTTACCCGACGCCAGGTGATTGCTGGCTTCTTCATTGCGCTCGGCCTGCTCCTGGTCGTCACCAACATCGCCAGGATCGGCGAGGCGGACCCCACCATCTCGAAACTGGCCTTCGGGGTGCCCGGCCCGGTGGTCGCGGCGCCGACGGCCCTCTCCCTGACGCTCATCGGCGGCGTCTTCTTTGCCAGCGGCGCGCTGGCGCTTGTCCCTGCGGCATCCCGTTTCGCCACCTGGCTGATGTGGGCCTCAGCCGTGCTGATCTTTCCCGCTGTGTTGATCTGGGCCGCCGCGGGGAAACAGACCAACGCCATGACCATGATCAGCGAGACGCTGCGGCTGGGCACGCCGATCGCCCTGGGGGCCATGGCCGGCATCTGGGCCGAACGCAGCGGGGTCATCAACATCGCCATCGAGGGCATGATGCTCAGCGGCGCCGCGTTCGGTTTCGCCGCGTTTGCGTTCACCGGCAACATCTGGGTGGGCGTGCTGGCGGCGGTCCTCGTCGGCGGGTGCATGGCGCTCATTCACGCCACGCTCGCCATCCAGTTCAAGACCGACCAGATCATCAGCGGCATGGTGATCAACATTCTGGCCATCGGGGTCACCGGCTACCTACGGCGACAGTTCATCGTTGACTCCGGCGGGGGACGGGTAACGCTCCCGCAGACGCCTATTCCGCTGCTGAGCGACATTCCGATCCTCGGCCCGGCCCTGTTCAACGGCAAGCCGATCTTCTACGCCATGGTAGCGCTGGTGGTGTTGACCCACCTGGCGCTCTTCTTCACCCGCTGGGGCCTGCGCACGCGCGCGGTGGGCGAGAACCCCCGCGCAGCCGACACGGTGGGCATCAATGTGTACCGGGTGCGTTACACCGACGTGCTGATCAGCGGGATGATCGCCGGTCTTGGGGGAGCCTGGTTCTCGCTCGAGACGGTGGGCAACTTCGACGATGGGATGACCGCCGGCAAGGGCTTCATCGCCCTGGCGGCGATGATTTTCGGCAAGTGGATGCCATTCGGCGCCTTTGGCGGGGCGATGCTTTTCGGCTATTGTGAGGCCCTGCAGACTCGTTTGCAGATCCTCAAGGTTGAGCTTGGCGGAGCGCCGGTGCCGGTGCAGTTCTTGCAGATCCTGCCCTACGTGGCCACAATGGTCGTGCTGGCGGGCCTGATCGGCCGCGCGGTCGGCCCGGCGGCAGCGGGCAAGCCTTATGAGAAGTGAAGTGTTGTCGAGAGGGCGTGGTTCTGCCCCGCTCTCTCACCGGGTGAGGAGATGGGGAAACCTGGTTTCCCCATCTCCCTGCTTGAGGGCTTTGCCCTCCCTCATCCTCCCACCGGGTAAGGAGATGGGGAAACCTGGTTTCCCCATCCCCCTGCTTGAGGGCTCTGTCCTCCCAGAAAGGGGGAAACCAGGTTTCCCCATCCCCCTGCTCGAAGGCTGCGCCCTCCCACACCCTCCTGCGGGCGGGGTATGGGGGAACATGTTTCCCCCATATTCACACCAGGCCTTCGGCTTCAAGCCAACTCTGCACGTCGCTGTCGCTGGGCGAGGGATTGCCGCCGGGGATGTAACGGTAGCGACCACCGTAGCCCTCCATGACCTGGTCGCGCAAGGCGGCTGCTTCGGGTGTGTCTTCGGTATCCGGCACGCGTACCACCGCCCCTGTTTCGAGATCGAGATAGTAGCTGTAGGCCGGATCGGTCTCGGCCAGGGCGGCACGGATCTCTTCTCGCTTGTAGTGACCTGCCACTGCAGCCTCCCACATAGCGCCGGGCTCGCGGCCATGCGCGCGAAACCGCTGGCGACTCGTCACATGCGCATGCGGCTGCGCCGCACAACAAAGGATGGTCCCGGGAGGGCCAGGCCCTCCTCAACGCTCCCGGTCGGGAACGACCCGGCCTGGTCGGCCAACGGGTGACAGGCACAGAAATGGGCCCAAGGCCTATGCCTCGGACCCCGGTGTCTGCCGCGCCCCACCCGCTGATCACACCAGGTTGATCAGTTCATTGGCCGTACGGCGCATATCAAGAAAGACGAGGCCAAGCTTGGCCCGGCTCTGGGCCAGTGCGGTGAGCACGGCCTCCTCGCCAATAGCCATCAAGATCACGTACCCGTCCTCACCACGGACGAAGACCTGGTCAAGCTGACCGCGCCGTAACTCGGACGCGATGCGTTCGCCAAGCGAGAGCATCGCGGCGCTCATCGCCGAGACCCGATCCTCCTCCACATCGGCGGGCAGCGCCGAAGCCATGATGAGGCCATCAACACTCACGACGGCCGACGCCTCGATGTCAGGCGTGTTCATGGACAGGGCTTTCAGATGCCGCACCATTTCTTCGGTTCTGCTTGCCATGCATATCCTCCTTGGGCCGTCAGCCAGTTGTGGGGCAGGGGCAAGAGTGCGCCGGAACTTGCCGGCCTGGTTCAGGGCCGCAACGCGACGGCCATCCGCGCCTATTTTACTACAACTCCGTACCAGCAGCAACTAGTTTGCTTCGTGCTGATGGGCAAGGACACCTTCGGTCGGGCGTTGAAGTGTAATGACTAGTCGCTATGATGAGTATAGCACTGGTCTATTACGACAATCGGTACGAGCGCCGCCGGTTTGCCGCCCTGACCCCGGGCACCTGGAGAGATCTGGGGAAACCTGATTTCCCCATCCCCCTGCCAGGACGAGGTCGCGTTTCAGGGTTGATCGAGCCGGGCGCGGAGGGCCGTGTCGGCGTTCTCGACCGCCTGGGCCGGGGTGAGCAGACGCCGCAGGACGCCGCTTTGCATATCAATAAGCACCGGCCAGACTATTTCGGTGGCGGCGCGGGTGTTGGGCATAGGTAGCCCGGCCTCGGCCTGGGCGCGAAAGACGCGCGCCGCCTCGCGCAGTTCGGGGGATATGGCCAGATCAGCCGCGTTGAGGTCGAGGCTCATCAGCGCCGGCTGGCGCCCGGCGCGCAGCAGGTCGCGCTGGGAGGCCTCGGTCATCAAATGGCGAGTGAAGGCGAGCGCCGCGGCGCGCTCCGGGCCATCACCCAGGCGGGCATTGAGCACCAGGGTGTCGCTCCGCACGTACGGTTGGGGCAACCGGTTGGTCTCGGACAGGCGCGGCAGGGGGGCGACGCCCAGATTGCCAGCCCAGAGCGCCCGGTAGCGACCTGCCGCGTGCGCCCAGTCAATGGTCATCAGGGCGCGCTGGCTCAGCAGGGCATTATCCACGGTAATGCCGTCCAGGCTTGCCAGCAAGCCTTCGTCTTCGCGCAAGACGAGCAGCCACTCCAGCCAGGCCTCGGTTCCGGCGCGGCCATCAAGCCCGAGCACAAGGTTGCCCTGATCATCGAAGACGCGCCCGCCAAAGGCGTAGAGGTAGCCTATCGTGCGGTCGAGGTTCAGATTGTAGGCCAACCCCCAGACCGGCGGGTCACTGCGGTTGTCGCTGAGGCCGCGCGCGACGCGCAGCAAGCTATCGGTATCCCCCGGCGGGGCGGCGGAGAAGTTGGCTTTATTGTAGTACAGCGCAAGGGTATCGAAGGTAAGCGGCACGCCGTACAGTCTGGGGCCCTCGCGGGAGCGCACCTGAGCCGCCCCCAGGGCCGCGGGCAGCAAGCGCTCGAGTTCTTGCGCCGCCAGCAGGCCGTCGAGGGACAGGAGCGCGCCTTCCTCGGCCAGGGCGCCCAGGGTATGGCTGGGGACGATCGCCAGGTGCGGGCCGGCGCCCTCGGCAACAGCGCTCGCCAGCTCATCGCGCAGGCTGACGGCCTGGCGCGTCTGGATCACCACCTGCATCCGCGGATTGCCGCGGTTGAAGCGTTCGACCACAGCGGCAAGGGCGCGGTCGGCGGGAGGCGGCCAGGCGTGCCACAGGATCAGGATCGTCCGCGCCGGGGCCGGCGCGGCGGGCTGAGGGGTGGTGGAGAGACTGGCGCCTTGCGCGCTGCACGCGACGAGAGTGAGGAGCGTCAGGGCCAGGATCACGTTCCGTCTCAGTTGCTGAGGCACGGCCACGGGGCGCTCCTTGCCGGTATAAGCTCTGGGATTATAGCACGGCAGTGCGAAGCGTCGCAAGGCGGCCAGGAGGCGCCTGTGCACCCCTGGGGTCATAGACGGGGACCTGGGAGCGAGGGTGTCCCGCCCTCGGCGCACAGGTTGTTCTCGGGAGAGTTGCGCCCTTCCAAACCCTCCCGCGGGCCGGGGTATGGGGAAACCCGGTTTCCCCCCATCCACTACAGCAGCAACTCCCGATCGAAGCGATGCGCCACCAGATAGCGCCGCCCGCCCTCCACTGCCGTATCGCCGATGAGGTAGCGCCCCGGCGCGAAGCCGAGGTAGATTTCGAGGAGCGTGTCGCTGGCGGCGCGCCATGCCGCGGCGGTATGGGGATCATCCCGTTGCAGCGCAGTCCAATCCGCGGGAACCTCGAGGGCCAGGTGCGGAGCATCGCGCGGGCAGGGGCGCGGGCGAGGCCCATCGTTGAGGATGGCGCAGCCGGGAAAGCGGTCGAGCGCATGATGTTCGGCACGGGCCGTTTCGCGCAGGGCGGCCCGAGCGCGCGCCGAGCGGGGCAACCAGACCAGCCCGAGGCGCGAGGCGGTGATGCGGTTCAGTTCGTTCTGGAAGGGATAGTAGGCGCGATAACACTCGCCGGCAAGCGCGCGCAGCTTGCTGAAGTTGAGCACCGCATTGGGAAACTGCAGCGGATCGGCGGTCCAATGAATAACATCGAGGCCGCGCGCCAGGGCCTGGCGGGCCTGTTCGTGTTTCAGCGCGGCGGCGACGCCCGCGCCGCGGTAGGCCGCGGCCACGCCCATGGTCTGCGACTCAACCAGCAGGTCGAGACGATAGGGGAGCGCCAACCCCTCCAGGGCCGGCAGACCGAAGCGGAAGAACCCCAGCAGGAAGCCAACCACGTGCCCGTGGCGGCGAGCGACCAGGGACGTGGCCGGGGCGAACTCGGCGCTGTGCAGGTCATCGGGATAGGCTTCGGCCTCGCCCAGGCCCCAGATGAGGCTCCGGAGGCGGCGAATGGCGGGCAGTTCCGCCAGCGACGGCGCGCCGATGTCGAACGCGCCGATCGAAGTATGGGTAGGGACAAAGGTCCGTCCGTCTTCCGGCAGGTAGATAACCACCCGCGCCGGCGCGAGGTAGGGTTCGAGGGTCGCCCGCAGCTCCTCCGTGGCAGGCAAGGCGCCAGAGGCGTGCAGGCGCAGCGTATAGACCGGTTGCCCATGGGCGATCGCGCGCGGAAAGAGCAACCCGACCGCCAGCGGCGCCGGACCGGACCCGTCGTGCAGCACGGCCAGAGCGCCGCCCATGCGCGCGAACGAGGTCTTGACAAAGTAGGCCGGCACCAGGGGCCGGGTCGCCATCGCCGGCAGGGCATAGAGCGCGTCAACCTGAGCGGCCCAGGTCGCGGCATCGCCGTTGATCACCGTCCAGATCAGGCGCATGGGGGCAATGCCTGAGCCAACAAGTCTGCGATTCTTCTGGTTGCCTTTTCTCCGGCGCGCTGCTTGATCAATCCTTCCCTGGCTGTTCCAACGATTGATAGCTTTGTTACATTGTCTGTGGTTGACACTACCTGGACTTCTACAAGAGCCGGGTTGAGACTCCATAATCCCGACCCTACGACCGCACAAACCGCAGGTTTGTCAGGATCGGTTCTGCGGTCTTCGATTATCTTTCCCTCCCGGCTCAATATGGTCACAACGGTCTCTAATGCCGTCTCTGGCGGACTCCGTGTCTCCATCGTGAGCTCAAGCATGTTGTTGGGCAGCAATCTGGCTGCTAGCATGGCGCCAGGCCCTCCCAGCTTATACCATTGTTGATTGCCGATTTTGGATTGTGGATTGCCCCGCAGGGCGTCACCGTGCGATCCGGCACTCCGACCAATGCGGAAAGTTCAACAGGAAATGGTATTACCAATTTCACGTGAGAGGATGTTGTCTTTCTCTTGTGGCATATCTCCCTCTTTCAGTTGGGGGTTCGCGTGGCTGACGCTGGGCTTATGGTCTTTGAGAAATTAATCCGGTATGCCGGGCTAGCCGTGGGGCTCATGGTCTTTGAAAAATTCATCCGCTATGCCGGGCTGGCCGTGGGGCTGAAGCCCTCGGCTAGGGGATGCGAAGGCCGCCTGCGCGGCCTAGAGCGGACCCCTGCGCGCGGGCTGCGCCCTCACCTTCCCACGGGCGGGGGGATGGGGGAACCTGGTTCCCCCATGTTTACGTTAGCGGTATGCTCATGCAACTGCACGCCTATGGATGCGATTCGAGCTTCCATGGATTGATGATCGGTATGCCGGTGTGCTTGAAATCCTCGTCGTTTCGAGTCACCAGGACATAGTTCCCCTGAAGCACAATCGCGGCAATGAGCGAATCTATTGCGGGCATCGGCTTGCCTTCATTTTCTAATCGTCCCACTAGCGCACCCCACGTCAACATGACATCCGTGGTGATAGGGGCGATGTTCCCCGCAAAGCGAATAAGCAGATCGTTCTCGAGCCACATCCGCATGCGCTCACGGCGCTCTGATAGCGGAAGTTTTTCGATACCTTTGCGTATTTCGCCAACCGTGATCACACTTATGAAGACCGCGCGGGGATCGAGTTGATCAATCCAGTCGATGACTGCCTGGTCTGGCTGTTTGCTAATCAATTCCGATATGATATTCGTGTCAAGCAGATAGTTCATAATCGGATATCCACCCGTCCACCGCTGGTATCCCGCGTCAGATCGAGATCACCATCAGTGAGGGGGGACTCACGAAAAAATGCCGAAAGCTTTTGCTGCATAAGGGTGAGTTTGCGATATTCCGGATAGGAGAGGACAACAACTGCTTCAACACCACGCCTGGTTATCACTTGTGGGCCATGGACGAGCGCTTCTTCGACGACTTCGCTCAACTTGTTTTTCGCTTCTTGGAATTGCCATACGCGTGCCATAGCCAACCTCCTGTCTAGACTGTCCAGATTGTAATCCAGACATGGCGCGCTGTCAAACCAGCCGTCCATGCGGCTTCGCCGCACCCCGACGGGATGAACATTCCTGGGAGGGCGGCGCCCTCCCAGACCCTCCCGTGGGCGGGGGAATGGGTGCGCGGGCCTCCGGCCCGCATCCGCAAGGGGATAGAAGCGTTCTCCTGGGAGGGCTTTGCCCTCCCAAACCCTCCCACCGGGTGAGGGGATGGGGCAACCCGGTTGCCCCACACCCCTGCGCGCGGGCGGCGCCCGCCCCACCCCGCCCACCGGGTGGGATCTGGGGCAACCCGGTTGCCCCATCCCCCTGCGCACGGGCGGCGCCCGCCCAGACCCTCCCGCGGGCGAGGGTCTGGGGAAATCCGGTTTCCCCATTCCCCTGCGTGAGAGCCAGGCCCTCCGGCGGGCAGGGGCGTGGGGGAACCTGGTTCCCCCATGTTCACGTCAGGACACGCTCCAGAACTATGCGCGAAGCGTCGGTTTGAAACGTATTGGCTCTACAAGCCATTGGCGGCAATCACCTCACGGTACCAGGCAAAACTATCCCTGGGAAGGCGCTGCTGCGTCGCATACTCCACGTGCACGAGGCCAAAGCGCTGGTGGTAGCCCTGGGCCCACTCGAAATTGTCGAGCAGCGACCAGTAGAAGTAGCCAGCTAGCGGTACGCCGGCCTGGATCGCGCGATGGCAGGCCTCCAGATGCGCGCGGATGAAGGCGATGCGCCGCTCGTCGCGCACGCGCCCGTCGGCATCAACCGGGTCGAGGTAGCTCACGCCGTTCTCAGTGATCAGGATACGGGGCAGATGGTAATGAGCGTAGAGGCGCAGCAACAGCTTGTAGAGGCCCTTGGGATAGATCTCCCAGCCCATGGCGGTGCGGGGCCGTTCAAGCATGACCAGGCGGTGCTCCCAGGGGGTAAGATCGCCGGCGACCACCACGCGGGTGTAGTAGTTTAGCGCGAAGAAGTCGGTCGGCGTGGCGATGGTGGCGAGGTCGCCCGGGCGCACGAAGTGCATCCCGCGGGGGAGATAGCCGGCGGCGCTATAGTCGGCGACCATATCGCCGGGGTAGCCGTGGCCGCACACCGGGTCGAGGAACCAGCGGTTGAAATAGCCATCGCGGTAGCGGGCCGCGTCGCGATCAATGGGGCTATCCGAGAGCGGGACGACGGCCTCGAAGTTCAGGGCGATGCTCACCTCGGCGCCGGAGGCGGCGGCGCGAATGGCCTGCACACCCAGACCGTGGGCGAGGAGGGTGTGATGGGCGGCGGCGAGGGCCGCGGGCATCTCCCGCCGGCCGGGAGCATGCTCGCCGGTCTGGTAGCCGAGCATACTCACGCACCACGGCTCATTGATGGTGATCCAGTGGCGGATGCGATCGCCGAGGGCCGCGGCGACAATCCCGGCATACTCGGCGAAGGCATAGGCCGTCGCGCGCGATGGCCAGCCCCCGGCCTGCTCCAGTGCCACGGGCAGATCCCAGTGGTAGAGGGTGGCATAGGGGGTAATGCCGCGCGCCAGGAGGGCGTCCACCAGGCGGCGGTAGAAATCGAGGCCGGCCTGATTGACCGCGCCGCGCCCATGGGGGAGAATGCGCGGCCAGGCGATGCTGAAGCGATAGGCCTTCAGACCGAGCGCGCCCATCAGGGCCACGTCCTCCTGGTAGCGGTGGTAATGGTCGCAGGCGACGTCGCCGGTATGCCCGTCGCGCGTCGCGCCCGGCGTGTGACTGAAGCGGTCCCAGATACTGGGGCCGCGCCCGTCTTCATTCACGGCGCCCTCGATCTGGTAGGCCGACGTGGCGGCGCCCCAGATAAAGCCGTCTGGAAAGCGTATTACGGGCATAGTCAATGAAAGGTTGTTCATGGGAGGGCGACGCCCTCCCAGCGGGTAATGTGCCGTTCGCAGCGTTCTGCCCCCCTCCCGGCCTCCGCTGGAGGGAGGCGCCGGGTTCCCTCCCCCAGCGGGAGGGTCAGGGAGGGGGCGGTTCGGCACGAGGCGGGGAGGCTTCGCCTCCTCGCACCCCTCCACCGCGCGCGTCCTGTGAACGCTGCGCGATTTGACAGCCGCTTTCGCGCTATGCTATACTCGTGATGCCTGCAACGTGGTGCCTGTAGCTCAATGGTTAGAGCGCCTGACTGTGGATCAGGAGGTTGTGGGTTCGAGACCCATCAGGCACCCCAGCCAATCCCCTTCGCCAGACCGGCCCGACGCCGTCTTGCGGCGCAACGGCTCGCACTTCAGCCGTCCATACGGCTCCGCCGCACACCGACAGGATGAACATACTTCCTGGGAGGGCTACGCCCTCCCAGACCCTCCCACCGGGTGGGGGTATGGGGAACCCGGTTTCCCCATACCCCTCGCCGAGGGAGTATGTTCACATTAGCCGCCGCGAAGCGAGCGCAGCGAGCGAAGCGGTCGGCTAGAAGCGCGTGTTGGGCGGGGGTACATTCCCTACGCTAGTGCAAAAGCGCGTACATGAAGAATCTCTTCGTGACGCATTGGGCGGATGTCTGCCTCGGTAAGCGTTAACACGGCGATGGTCTTGCCATCAGCAGTTACAAACTCCACTTCAAAGGCTTTCCCATCCGCATAACAGTGAACAACCGCCCCCACATCACCACGCTTTAGGCCATATATTTTTAAATCTTTGGCGAGCACTACGGTGTCTAATTCTCGGATCATTTCAGGTTCTCCTTACCTTATTCAATGGGATAAGCCGTTACAAAGCGCGGAGCCTGATCGTTAAACTCGACGATCCATGCGGAGCGCTGTCGGCTGGATGCGCAAGTTAGCCAGCGCTTTCGATCGGGAATTCTAGAAATCGCCGAGGTGACACAATCGCTATCCCGCGAAACGGATGCAAAACGAGCAGGTCTTCATCACCACTTACAATACAGGTTGCCTTGCCATTAACAGCCAGTTCAAGAAACTTGTCGTCTTTGGGATCACGACACGCCACCACGCGCTCTACAATCTCCACCAAAACGCCATCTCTAACAAAAGCACTCAAGAACTCCATCCGTTCTTCCTCGGTTATATACCTTTCAAATCCTTTGCGCCGCAGGACATCGTTCAATTTTTCAACGGTCACACGTGAGATAAGCAATTTGCTTGTCTGTGTTGCCCTGTCAAAGGCTTGACGAGCGACGGAATGTCTCAACAGGAGCGCACTGATAACAACATTAGTATCAAAAACGAAGCACGGTTCATTCGCCATTCAGCAGAGACTCCAGGATCTCAGGAGTTAAGCCTCGCTCCTGTGCCTTTTGGCTGATTTCATCCATGACAACCTGAAGGGGACGCGGTGATATGATAAGGTCGCGCAGCCAAAGGTTAAGTAACAACTGAAACTTTCTTTGCAGGTCAGCAGGAATCTGACTATAAAGTCTCGCTGTATCTGCATCCAGAGGAATGGTAATCACTGTGTTCATCTTTCCACCTCCAGGATGGATGTTATCACACTTGAGATTACGTCGCGCTGGCTAACGCCGGGCGTGAGCGGCGCGCGTCAGCGCGTCCGCTCCACGCCTTTGTTAGGACGTTTCTCATCTGGTTTCTTGACCAAATACCTAACTTTGTGCTCACGCACGGTGGGTAACTCGTCCAACCATGACAAGTCCCTACCGATAACGAGTTCCTTCATTGTTGCGTGATGAGTGTTTTTCATCGGAATCAAGCGCATTTGAAATCCATGCCGTCGTGCCATTTCCTTCACTTCTTCTGCTTCATCATACGTCATCAGAAAATCGCCCACAAGCGACTCGCACATCGTGAACAGATATTCATGATCGAGTTGATGATGTTTATAAAGACGCTTGCCGGCTTTCTTTCCTCCGGCAGTGTATGGAGGGTCTATGAAATAGACCGCCTCTTCGCTCGCAGAAAATTCTGCCATCACTTTTAATCCATCATCGCAACGGAAGTCGATTCTGCTCACAACATGATTGAGATTAAGGAGCCTGTGAGCAAGCGTCTTGGGATACCAACGAGAGCCAATACCTTTCCCGCTCTCTCCGTACTTTATAAAGCGAGAGCCTTCGGCGAGTATTCCTCCATGCAGTGTTCTATTTTTCAGAATTGTCTGAAAAGCTTTCTCTCTTATCGTCGTCGGCGTTTTCTGAAGTTCTTCTAAGACGGCTTCTTTCGTCATGTGGAACGTCAGGATTCGATTAGCCAGCCACTCCGCATCACCATTGACGATGGCTTCCCAGACGAAAGCGATTTCGTCATCCAATTCGACCATGACAACCTTCTCAACCAAGTTCTCAAAGAGAGCTGTAAGGCTGATGATTCCCCCACCAGCAAACGGCTCGACCAGAATACCTGGCTTTGCGTTCATACTTGCTATCCAGCGTCGGAATGTCGGCACAAACCATGTCTTCCCGCCAGGATACCGAAAGGGGCTGCGCTGCGGGACAGAGGCAACATTGACCGGCTTCGGTATTTCTGTCTCAGCAGATACATCGGCAAAGAGCGGTAATTGTCTCACTATAGCCATATCAAAACGGCCTTTCGATAGTTTGATTCGTGGGGGGAGTTTCCAATTGCTCGTCGAGCTTTTCCTGAAGCAGCTTTATGAAATCTTCTACTTTCCCCGGCAACGGTGTAGTGATCGAAAGCAGAGCGGGCTCAAACTCAGTAAAAACTTCATCCACCTTCGTGAGATGGTATCGT
>DAOTYR010000150.1:0-7532 GCA_034434655.1 Chloroflexaceae bacterium | reverse complement strand
AGCCCACGTCGGCGCGTGCACCAGGAGACCCACATCCGGGAGTGGGTACAGCACCGGACGCAGGCGACCTGGCTGGCGACCGCAGGCTGATGGGATCTTCGATTGGTCATGTGCGCTAAGTTCGCGCCTATAGGGCTGCGCCCTCCCAAACCCTCCCACCGAGCGAGAGGATAATGAGAACCCTTCCTCTTGCGGGTGTCTAGCATTCCGAACACCGTTCGAGTATAATGCACCGGTGGTCCAGGAGGCTGGCGCCTCTCCACAACCCCGGGGCGCGTATCAAGACGGCCTCCCGCAGCGGGAGGCGAGGCGGCGTTGCCGCCGCAAGGGTTGCCTGTTCGGTGGTTCTGCCGGCTACGCCGCCAGGAACATCGCGACAACCGGGGTTTGGGGCTTGCCCCGAGGACGTTGCACCATCACCTTCCAAACCCTCCTACGCGAGGGCATGAGTGTAGCATAGCGGTTCCAGTACAGATACAGGCATAGCATGGATCAACTTCCCCAACGGCGCGGGCCGGGTATGGATCCCGCCCAGCCGTCCGTGTTCGATACACCTGTCCAGGATACATTGGGACCTCTCAGCCTCGACCGGACAACCGCCCTGGAAGGGCCGGTGCGCGTGCGTAGCGTGGTGCGTGAACTGGTCGAGACGGCGCTGTTTATTTTACTGGTCTTTTTCATTGTTCGCGGCATCGTCCAGAATTTCAAAATCGAGGGCTCCAGCATGGAGCCGACCCTGCATTCGGGGCAATACATTCTGGTCAACAAACTGGTCTACTTCCACTTCGACTTGAACGCGCCTCTGCGCCTGCTGCCGGGCCAGGAGCCGCTGGAACAGCGGGTCATCTATCCCTTCCACCAACCCCAGCGCGGCGACATCGTCGTATTTGAGTATCCGCGCGATGTGTCGAAGGATTATATCAAACGGGTCATCGGCTTGCCAGGTGATACGGTCGAGATCCGTGATGGCGAGGTGTTTGTGAATGGCGCCCCGCTTGATCAACCTTACCTGGGCGACAGCAAGACCTTCTGTGTTAGCGGCTACACCTGTACGAACAAGCCGATCGAGGTGCCCCCCGGCCATGTGTTCGTGATGGGCGACAATCGGGCCAATTCCAGCGATTCGCGGGAATGGGGGCCGCTGCCGCTGGATCGCGTGATCGGCAAGGCCTGGCTGATCTACTTTCCCCTGACGGAATGGGGCCTGGTCCCGCACTATGATTACGGCGAGGCGCCGGTGGTCGCCGGCAGCCCGTAGCGGTCGGTGGGCCGGAGCGCGACCACCTGGAGATCGCCGCATGCACATCGCGATCAATGCCCATCTCCTGGCGCATACGCGCTCGTTTCGGCGCGCGGGCATCTCGCACTACGTCGAGCAGGTGTTGATCCAGCTCGGGCAGATCGACCGCTCTAATCGCTACAGCGTCTACACCACCCGCGGGCTTGATCAATGCGCGCTAGGCCTGCCCGACAACTTCCGGGTCATCCCCAGCCGCTTCCCGACGATTAACCCGCGGGTGCGCATCCCCTGGGAGCAGTTGCTCGCCCCCCTGCTGCTGCGACGGAGCGGCGCCGACCTCTTCCACGGCGTGCATAGCGTGGTCCCTCTGACCTGCCCCGTCCCGAGCGTGGTCACGGTGCATGACCTGGCCTTCATTCGCTTTCCACAGACCTTTCGGGCCTACAACCGGATCTACCTTGATCTGGCCACGCGCCTGAGCGTGCGGCGCGCCGCGCGCGTCCTGGTCGTCTCCGAGCATACGCGCCGCGAGGTGATCGGCTTGCTCGGCGTCGCCCCTGAACGGGTCGTGGTGACTCCGAATGCCGTGCGCGAACATTTTTGCCCGCCCGACCCGGCGACGCTGGCGGCCTTTCGTGCGCGCAAGGGGTTGCCCGAACGCTTCGTGCTCTACGTGGGCACGCTTGAGCCGCGCAAGAATCTCACCACCTTGCTGGAAGCCTACGCTGAGGTCGCGCGACGGCAGACGATCCCGCTGCTGGTGGGCGGGGGCAAGGGCTGGCTCTACGATGCCGTCTTTCAGCGTCTGGAGGCGCTGGGGCTGCGCGAACAGGTGCGCTTCGTCGGCTATCTCGACGAAGAGGAACTGCCCCTCTGGTACGCGGCGGCGACCGTGTTCGTCTTTCCCTCGATCTACGAGGGCTTCGGGATGCCGCCCCTGGAGGCTATGGCCTGCGGCACGCCCGTGGTTGCCTCGAACACCTCGAGCCTGCCCGAAGTGGTCGGCGATGCCGGGGTGACCGTCTCGCCGTACGATCCCGCAGCCCTTGCCGCGGCGATCAGCCGCGTCCTCGACGATGCCGATCTGCGCCAGGAGTTACGCGAACGCGGGCTGCGGCAGGCGCGCGCCTTTAGCTGGCGCGTTACCGCCGAGCGCACCCTGGCCGCCTATGAGGCCGCTGTGCGGCATGGGTGAAGTGTGGCTCCCGCCGATGCCATTCGGAGGGGTACGGGGATGCTGTGCCCCTACCACCAGAATACCGCTGGCGCATTCCGCAACGGCGCTGCCCCAGGTACCGTTTTCGTCGCGCTGCACCGCAGCATATGGCTGCCCGGGCCACCGTCGGCTGGCGAGGAAGCCGATGCGCCAGCGGTATATCAAGGTGTGGCATGCTTCCCCGCGCGCGCCGCGCGACCAGGATTCGGGATCTCGGTACGCTCGCTACCGGCTCGTCCCGCCCCGCCCCCCCTGACCCTCCCGCCGGGGAAGGGAACCGCGCGCCTCCCCCCAGCGGGGGGAGGCTGGGAGGGGGGCGAACCACCGCGCGCGGCACGCTGCCGCGGGTCAACCCGGCAACTAGCATCTCACGCGAGCCTCCGGCTCGCGCCACCTGGCCCTGCCCCCGCACACCCGCAGACCCCAGGGCAAAACCCTCCGGTTGCGCGCCGGGGACATCAGGTTTCTCCAGGCCTCTGGAGCCTGGACAGTTTTAGCTGAAACGGCTACAATGCCAACTGTCGCAACCACGAAGCACCAGAGCCCCACTCGCGCCACGGATTGTCCACGCGCAGCACATAAGGAGCGCACATGGCCCGGCTGGAACAGGACATTCTCTTCACCCCGATCCCTGAGCGGATCGTCCGCCTCCGCGAACTGGCCTACAATCTCTGGTGGACCTGGCACCCGGAGGCCCAGGATCTCTACCGGCAGATTGACCCCGATCTGTGGGAACTGGACTACCACAATCCCGTGGAGTTCCTGCGCGACGTTCGCCAGCGCAAGCTCGAAGAGGCCGCAGCCAACCCGTCCTACCTGCAACGCTACGATGCGGTGATGAAGAGTCTTGACGCCTACATGGGCGCGAAGAAGACATGGTACACCCAACGGCACGGCGATGCCACCGATGTGCAGATCGCGTATTTCTCGGCTGAATTCGGGCTCCACGAATCCCTGCCGATCTACTCGGGCGGTCTGGGCATTCTCTCCGGCGACCATGTGAAGGAAGCGTCGGATATGGGGCTGCCGTTTGTGGCCGTCGGCTTCATCTATCCGCAGGGCTACTTCCGCCAGCGACTGGACCCGAGCGGCTGGCAGCAGGCCGAGTACAACAAGCTGAACTTCGCCGATGTTCCAGCCATCCCCGCGCTCGACCCGGACGGGCGCGAGGTGGTGGTCGAAGTCGAGTTGCCTGGACGCACCATCTACGCCAAGGTGTATAAGTTCCAGGTGGGCCGGGTCAACCTGTACTTGATGGACACCGATATTCACCCCAACAGCCCGCAGGACCGGGAACTCTCGGCGCGGCTCTACGGCGGCGACCAGGAGATGCGCATCTCGCAGGAACTGGTGCTGGGCGTGGGCGGCGTGCGGGCATTGCGCCGCCTCGGCTACCGGCCCACGGTCTGGCACATGAACGAGGGCCACTCGGCCTTCCTGGTGCTCGAGCTCTGCCGCGAGCAGGTGAACCAGGGCGTGCCCTTCGAAGAGGCCATGCAGCAGGTGAAGGCCCATAGCGTTTTCACCACCCACACGCCGGTGCCTGCCGGCAACGACGCCTTCCCCCTGCCGATGATGGAGAAGTTCTTCTGGAGCTACTGGCCGCAGTTGAACCTGACTCGCGATGAGTTCATGGCCCTGGCGCTCCAGGAGCAGCAGTGGGGGCCGACCTTCGCAATGACGGCGCTGGCCCTGCGCTTCTCGGAGTACCACAACGGGGTGAGCAAGCTGCACGGGCACGTGGCGCGGGGGATGTGGCAGTGGCTCTACCCGGGCAAGAGCCAGGACGAGGTGCCGATCAGCGCGATCACCAATGGGGTGCATACGGCCACCTGGCTGGCGCCGGAGCTACGCGCGCTCTACGATGCCTACCTGGGCAAGAACTGGGAAGAGAACCTCGATGATCCGAAGGTCTGGCGCAAGGTCTACCAGATCCCCGACGAGGTGCTCTGGAACGCCCGCCAGACGTTGAAGCGCCAGATGATCGCCTTCGCCCGCCAGCGGCTGCAGGCGCATTACCGCTTCGTCGGTCAAAGCGCGCCGATCTGGCCGGTGCTGGAAGAGGGCGTGCTGACCCTGGGCTTCGCGCGGCGCTTCGCGACCTACAAGCGCGCCACGCTGCTGTTCAAGGATCTGGAGCGACTCAAGTACATCCTCAACCGGCCCGATAAGCCGATCCAGATCGTCTTTGCCGGCAAGGCCCATCCCAGGGACGATCCGGGCAAGCACTACATCCAGCAGGTCTATCAACTGGCCATGCAACCGGGCCTGGCGGGGCGCATCGTGTTCCTCGAAGAGTACGATATGGCCGTGGGCCGCGCCCTGACCCAGGGGGTGGACGTGTGGCTGAATACCCCCCGCCGCCCCTACGAGGCCAGTGGCACCAGTGGGATGAAGGCCAGCCTCAACGGCGTGCCCAACTGCTCGGTGCTCGATGGCTGGTGGCCCGAAGCCTACAATGGCAAGAATGGCTGGGCCGTCGGTGAGGAACGCGAGTACATCAGCCAGGACGAGCAGGACTGGAACGACGCTCAGTCGCTCTACAATCTGTTGGAGCACGAGATCGCGCCACGCTACTACGAGGGGCGCGATGCCAATGGCGTTCCGACGGCCTGGGTGCAGATTTGCAAGGAGGCCATCGCCACGGTTGCGCCGACGTTCAGCCTGCGCCGTATGTTGACCGAGTACGTCGAGCAGTTCTATCTGCCGGCCGCGGGGTACGGCGTGCCGGTGAAATAACCCATGGCCCGGCACCTGCATGCGCGGCCCATGGAGACGAGGGCGCCCGCGCCGGACAGCTCCGCGTCGCTCGCGGGGATCTTCGCCCGGCTGCGGGCGCACTTCGGTCCCCTCACCGGCCCGGGGGCCGCGCGCCCCTGGTGGCCGATTTTTGGAACAGACGCCCCCTTCGAGATGCTGGTCGGCGCGGTGCTGGTGCAACAGACGCGCTGGGAAACCGTCGAGGGGGCGATTCTGCGTCTGCTTGCGGCCGGCTTGCTCAGCCCACGGGCCATCGCCGAAACTGCTCCCACGACCCTGGCGGAGTTGATCCGTCCCGCGGCATTTTACGGCCAGAAGGCGACGGGCTTGATCGCCATCGCCCGGCACATCGTCGCCGGCTACGATGGCGACACCGCGCGCATGCTGGCCCGCCCCACAGCGCAGGTTCGCGCCGAACTGCTGCATCTGCCCCGCATCGGCCTGGAAACCTGCGATGTGATCCTGCTGTACGCCGGCGGTCACCCGGTGTTTGTGGTTGATGCCTACACACGACGGCTGTTTGAACGGGTTGCGCCGGCGCTCAACGCCGGCATGGATGGCAGCCTGACACCGGCACCGCCCCCCTGGCAACGGCCCTACGAGAGCCTGCGCCGGACCATCGAAACCGAACTGCGCCAGGACGACCCTGCCCCACTGTACGCCGAGTACCACGCGCAGATCAACGAGGTGTGCGTGCGCTACTGCCTGACGCGGCCCCGCTGCGACGGGCCGCCCGCGCGCCGCGTCTACAGCCGCCAGGAGGGCCGCGAGAGCTACCTCGGTCGCCAGGACGGCTGCCCGCTCCGTCCGGTGTGCGCGTGGTATCGCCAGTCACTATGAGGAGCGCCCATGGCCCGACCGGGCGTCGCGCCAGCGAGCAAATCCGCCAGTACCCTGGCCGAGGTACTGGCCGTCTTTCTCCGTCTGGGCCTGACATCGTTCGGCGGGCCGGTGGCCCACATTGGCTACCTCCGCGAGGAGATCGTCGTACGGCGCGGCTGGGTGGACGAGGCGACCTACGCCGATATGGTGGCGCTGAGCCAGTTTCTGCCCGGACCGGCGAGCAGCCAGGTGGTCATCGCGCTGGGCAGCGCCCGCGCCGGCCTGGTCGGGGGGATAGTGGCCTGGCTGGGCTTTGCGTTGCCTTCGGCGCTGGCCATGACCCTCTTCGGCCTGGGGTTGAACACCTTTGGCGCGTACGTCAGCCCCGGCTGGCTCCACGGCTTGAAAGTGGTCGCGGTCGCCGTGGTTGCCCAGGCGGTCTGGGGCATGGCCCTGCGCCTGGCCCCCGACCGACCACGGGCGACGATCGCCCTGGCGGCGGCGGTGCTGCTGGTGCTCTGGCCAACCGGGCCGGGTCAGGTGCTGGTGATCCTCGCGGGCGGCCTGGCGGGCTGGCGGCTGTTGGGTGGGTCGGTTGGCGCTGAGGCGCCAACCGGCGCGGCTATTGCGACGCCACGGGCACTTGCCTGGGGCAGCGCGGCGGCGTTGCTCCTCTGCCTGCTGGGCGCGCCCCTGCTGGCCACCATCACCAGCAGTCAGGCCGTGGCGATGTTCGCGGCCTTTTTCCGCGCCGGGTCGCTCATTTTTGGCGGTGGCCACGTGGTGCTGCCGCTGCTGGAACGCTTCGTGGTCGCGCCGGGCTGGGTCAGCACCGAGCAGTTTGTGGCCGGCTACGGGGCCGCCCAGGCCCTGCCCGGGCCGCTGCTGACCTTCGCGGCCTTCCTTGGCGCCATGAGCGCCACGCCCCCCAATGGCTGGAGTGGGGCGGCGCTGGCGCTCGTGGCCATTTTCGCCCCCTCCTTCCTCTTCCTCTGGATGACCCTGCCCCTGTGGGGCAGGTTACGGCGCAAACCGGCGGTGCAGGCGGCCTTGCAGGGGATCAACGCGGCAGTGGTGGGCCTGTTGCTGGCCGCGCTCTACCACCCCGTGATCACCAGCGCGATCCGCCAGCCGCAGGACGTCGCCCTGGCCCTGGCGGCCTTCGGCTTGCTCCAGGTCTGGAAGGCGCCACCGTGGCTGGTGGTGGCGCTGACGGCCCTGGGCGGGGCCGTATTATCCTAACGTGAACATAGGCTCTCGAAGAGGGGCATGGGGAAACCGGGTTTCCCCAGCCTCGCCCGCGGGAGGGTTTGGGAGGGCGCAGCCCTCCCAGGAAGAACCTATTTTCATCCTGTTCGTGTGCGGCGGAGCCGCATGGGCGGCTGAGGTGACCATGGTTCGCAGGGTTCTGCCCCCCTCCCAGCCTCCCCCCGCTGGGGGGAGGAGCCGGGTTCCTTCCCCCAGCGGGGGGAAGGTCAGGGAGGGGGCCGTCAC
>DAOTYR010000149.1:0-6379 GCA_034434655.1 Chloroflexaceae bacterium | reverse complement strand
CGCCCTCCCGAGAAGAATCTTATGTTCTTCGTGTGCGGCGCAGCCGCATAGAGGTCTAACGTGAACATAGGCTGCTCACCTACGCGCATGCGGCGCTGCAGCCCCCCTCCTGACCTCCCCCCGCTGGGGGGAGGAGCCGGACTCCCTCGCCCCAGCGGGGGGAGAGCTGGGGAGTGGGGCAGTCACCTTGCCCGTGGAGATGCGACGAGGGTGGGCCGCCCGCGCTCCCGGGCCGTTTGCATCGGGCGGTGTGCGCCCCGAGCATGGGGCCGACCGTGAACACGGGGGAACCAGGTTCCCCCACGCCTCCACCCGCGGGAAGGTACGGGCGCAGCCCGTGCGCGGGGGGATGGGGAAACCCGGTTTCCCCGTCCCCCCGCCCGCGGGAGGGTCTGGGAGGGCGCAACCCTCCCAGGAAGTATGTTCATCCCGTCGGTGTGCGGCGCGAGCCGCATAGACACACACGCGCCTGGGAGCGCGGGCGTCCCGCCCGCGTCGCGTCTCCGCGGGCAAGCTGCCCGCGCTCCCGGGAGACATGTGAACACTTACCCTTCCTGCGTTGCCATCTCACCACTCGGGCGCGGCCAGCTCGCGCAACTGGCGAGCGAAATCCGCCACCTTCGGCTGCGCCAGGCGCGCGAAGTCGGCGTAGGCCATCCCGATCGTCTCGGTATGGGTGCCGGCCTGGAAGACGATACGCTCCTGGGCGGTCAACTCCGGAGCGACGTAGACCGGAACGCCATAGAGGTTCCCGAAGGGCGGCATCGCGCCAACCTGGCAGTCGGGGAAGAGCCGGGCAAGTTCCGGCTCCTCGGCCAGACGCAGATCGTAGATCCCCAGCGCCGCGCTGAGCAACTCCATGTCAACCTGATGGGTTGCGGGCAATACCAGCATGATCGGCATCTCGTTGGCCATCACAATAACCACCTTGGCCATCATGAACGGGGGAAGATGCTCGCTGGCGGCCACCTCGCGGGCCGTGAAGGCCTGCGGATGCTGCTGGAGGACAAAATCAACCTGCTGGTCGCGTAAATATGCGGTAAGCGTGTCGAGGCATGCCATGGCGCCACCTCCATGTGCTACAGGCGCGGGTACCGAGCTATCACCACCGGCCCTGGGCCGGAGCACAACTAGCACACGGCGCAACGCGGGGCGGGCATGGAGGGGACGCCAACATCACGGGAAGCAGCGCCGCGGCCCGCGTAGTGTGAGTATACGCCAGCGGGCCACGGTTGTGCGCGAAGAAGACTTCACCCGGGGGAAAGATCGGGCCACGCTTTGCGGGCGCGGGCCGGAGGCCCGCGCCCCCGGGCCCTGGCCCACGCGAGGGTCCGGGAGGGCGCAGCCCTCAAGCACGGGTATGGGAGAAACCGGGTTTCCCCATCCACTCACCCGGTGGGAGGGTGTGAGAGGGCGCAGCCCTCACGTAGGGGGATGGGGAAACCGGGTTTCCCCATCCACTCACCCGGTGGGAGGGTGCGAGAGGGCGCAGCCCTCACGCAGGGGAATGGGAAAACCGGGTTTCCCCATCCCCTCCCACCGGGTTTGCCATCACTTCTTGAGCGGCTGGCCGGTGTAGGGGTCGAACTGCCACTCACCGGTCGGGTCGCTACTGGTCTGCTGAAGGGTGGGCAGGCTGGCGCCGGGCTGGAGGGTCGGGGCGCTTTCAAGGGGCATGATGATCCAGAGAATGATATAGATGAACGGGCTGAGGCCGCTCAGCACCGCCAGCACAAACACCAGCCGGACAATGGTGGCATCAATGCCGAAGTAGCGGGCCAGGCCGCCACATACGCCGCCAATGATCCGATCGGTCCTGCTTCGTGCCAGTCGAGTCTCCATGGGGTTCTCCTTCCTGTCTACGGGCCGTGTCTGGCGGCCCGGGTTATTTTCCTGCCCATACGACGCTGCGCGCGATTGTTGTGCAATGGAACACCAACAAACCGGCAATCGTGCCTGCCCATACGACGCTGCGCGCGCGGGATTGTTGCGCGGCGCGCGCAACATCATTCACAGGAGTTACGCAGTCGCCTTCCGGCGGCGAAGGGTGGAGGGCCGCAGGTCCTCCACCAGCCGATTGTTGCCCGCCCGCGGCGGCCAGGCGGTCTGGCGGAGCGCCCACGGCGCTCCCGCCGCGGGCGGGAAAGGGGGGTATGCGGGGTATAGGCGCGAACGTAACAGGCGAGGGCTTCCTGAAGCGGCAACATGGGAGGGCACGCTCTCAGGATCGCCCCAGAAAGCCCGTCGAGAGCTGTGCCCCCCGGGCTGTATCGCCCTCTGGCAAGCCGTCTGTGGCTTCACAGAGCCACACGCTTACGTTTGCGCTTATAGGTATGCGGGGAGGCATCGCCTCTCCGCATACCTCCACCGCGTACGTCCTGTCATTCACAAGACACCCACGCAGTCTTCACACCTGCTTCACAGGCCCTGGCTAGACTGAGGCCGTCGGTCCGCCGGAACGGACGACCCGCACGCGAAGGCTTGGCGCGCGCGCCAGGAGAATACGCCCAGGAGGTTCATGTCTATGTTCGGTATCCTACGCCCGGCGCTCACGCGCCTCGGTCTCACCGCGGCTCTGGCCCTGACCATCCTCGTAGCCATTCCCTTCGTCGCGCAGGCTGCCCCTGCGCCAGCCAGTTCTCCGGTTGCGGCGCAGCAGGAGTCCTTCCGCCGCGGCGGCGGGCTAGCCGCGGCGCTGATCCGCTCCACCAGTGATCTGACCGGTCTGACTGGCGAGCAAGTGCTCAATGAACTGCGCGCCGGCAAGAGCCTGGCCCAGATCGCCGCTGCCAACGGCAGTAGCGGTGACGCCGTGGTGCAGGCGGTCGTGGCGAAGGTCAAGGAGCGTCTGGACCGCCTGGTGGCCGCCGGACGGCTGACCCAGGCCCAGGCTGACCAGCGTCTGGCCACCGTGACTACCCAGGCGACCGAGATGGTGAACGACACGACCCTTGGCCAGAAGATCGATACCCGTATCGGGAACCGGCAGGAGCGGGCGGTTATGGCAGCCCTGGTGCAGGCAGCCAGTGACGCGACCGGGCTGAGCGCGAACGACATCGTCACACGCCTGCGGAATGGCGAGAGCCTGGAGCAGATCGTGCGCTCGGCTGGCGGCGATCCGGCGGCGGTGATCAATGCCGCCACGGCGGCGTTCCGCGCCGCGGCCGAGAGCGCGATGACCGCGACCCGTCAGGCCCCTTGATGGAACAGAGGATGTCCTGGGAGGACGCAGCCCTCCCAGACCCTCCCACCGGGCGGGGGACTGAGGCAACCCGGTTTCCCCGGCCCCCTGCGCACGGGCGGCGCCCGCCTCAACCATCCCACCGGGCGGGGCGTGGGGCAACCCGGTTTCCCGATGTTCACGTTAGGCTACCATGCGCGGGGCGCACCACGCCTGATGCAAACGGCCCGGGAGCGCGGACGGCCTGCCCTCGTCGCGGCTCCGCGGGCACGGTGATGGCCCCCTCCCTGAGCCTCCCCCGCCGGAGGCGGGCACCCGGCTCCTCCCCCCAGCGGGGGGAGGCTGGGAGGGGGGCTGAACCCTGCGCACGGTGTTCATCTCAGCCGTCCATGCCGCCGGGCGGCACACCGCCCAATGAAAACGGGGGTATTGAGGAACTTGGTTCCCCCATTTTCACGTTAGCCGTCCATGCGGCTGTGCCACACAACGCCGCAATGAACATACGGTTGTTCCTGGGAGGGCGGCGCCCGCCCCAACCCTCCCGCGGGCGGGGGTAGGGGGAAACCCGGTTTCCCCATCCCCCTGCGTGAGGGGGAGGCCCTCCCGCGGGCAGGGGCGTGGGGAAACCCGGTTTCCCCACACCCCTGTTCCAGCAGCCTATGTTCACGTTAGTGATCAGGAACGCTTGTGCGGCAGAACTATGTCTAACACATGCATTTACAACACCTGGCATTTCATGCCATCAAAGACACATGAAACTAAAACATGTGTTACAATACCGTCAGAGTTCTGACCACCACATGAGGAACCGCCATGGCCAGCGTGGAGCCGCCCGCACCTGCCGCCCCCGACGGCGGGAATGCCGGGGCCGAGCCTTCGGTGCGGTTGCGACGTGAGGCGTTGCTGGAGGCGCTTGACGGACTGCGGGCCAGCCCCGACCTGCCCGCTTTGCGCGCGGCCCTGGGCGCCGTGTGCGCGGGAGTGGCGCCGGGGGGGCCTCTACGGGCCGCTGACGACGACGAGGCGGTGGTCTTCCCTGAAGGCTTGCTGCGCGCCGAGCTGGCGCAGATCGGCGCCGCCCTGACCCTGGAACGCGCCCGGTACTACGCCGAGCGCCTGCGCAAGGCGGCCTGCGGCGCGCGCACGGCGGCGATCAACGAAATTGACCTGAACCGCTGGAAGTCTTACGGAGATATTGTCACCGACAGTCTCTGGCTCATTGAGCGCCGCGACGGCAGTGGCGTGCACCGGGCGGATTACTGGGGCAATTTCGTGCCCCAGATTCCCAACCAGTTGATGCGCCGCTACACGCGCCGTGGCGAGTGGGTGCTTGACCCCTTCGCCGGCGCCGGCACCACCCTGATCGAGGGGCAGCGCCTGGGGCGGCACGTGCTGGGGGTCGAGTTGCAGCCCGCCCTGGTCGAACGGGCGCGTGGTCTGGTGGCCGCCGAGCCCAACCCCTTCGCGGTAGAGCTATCCGTCGTTCCAGGCGATAGCGCCGAGCTGGATTTTCGCGCCCTGCTGGCCGAGCACGGGGCGACCTCGGCGCAGCTTGCCATTCTGCATCCGCCGTACCACGACATTATCCACTTCAGTGACGATCCCCGCGATCTCTCCAACGCCCCCTCGCTCGACATCTTCCTGGGCCTGTTGGGGCGGGTGGTGGAGAGGGTCGCCGCTGCGCTTGATCGGGGGCGTTACCTGGCGCTGGTGATCGGCGATAAGTACGCCCGCGGCGAATGGGTGCCCCTCGGCTTCCTGGCCATGCAGGCGGTGCAGGAGCGCGGCTTTGCCCTCAAGAGCATTGTCGTCAAGGATATTCACGGCACCGCGGGCAAGCGGGCGCAGCAGGAACTGTGGCGCTACCGCGCCCTCGTCGGCGGCTTCTACGTCTTTCGCCACGAGTATGTGTTTGTGTTTCGCAAGCGGTAGAGTCGCAGGGCATGGTTCAAGACCGCCGGGCCTGACCGTCGCTTCACCGTACCTCCACCCACCTGACGCGCGGGCACGGTCAGGCGGCCGCATCGGGGAAGGCGGCGCTGACCAGCGCGGGCAGCAGTTCGCCGGAACGGGCGTGAAGGTAGAAGCGGCGCTCCTCGACGGCACTGGTCACATCGAGGTTGATCACCGCGACCGTGGCGCCGCTGGCGTAGGCTACGCGCGGCAGCGAGGCGGCCGGCTCAACCAGCCCTGAGGTGCCGATCGAGAGAAACAGGTCGCAGGTGGTGGCGGCGCGCCAGGCTCGCTCCAGGGCCTCGGGCGGCAACATTTCTCCGAACCAGACCACATCGGGGCGGAGCGGCGCGCCGCAGGCCGGGCACGGCGGCGGCGGATCGGCCACGTCGGGCCAGGTGGTATAGACGGTTCCCTCCGCCGAGCAACGCACCCGCAGCAGGTTGCCGTGCAGTTCGATGACCGACGCGCTCCCCGCCCGCTGGTGCAGGCCGTCAACGTTCTGGGTGATCAGGGTGAAGCGTGGGGCCAGACGCTCCAGACGCGCCAGGGCCAGGTGCCCGGGGTTGGGCGCCGCCGCGCTGACCAGTTGCCGCCGCCAGGCGTACCACTCCCAGACCAGACGCGGGTTGCGGCGAAAGGCCTCGGGCGTCGCCAGATCCTCGGGATTGTAGCGCGCCCAGAGGCCGGTCTGCGCGTCGCGGAAGGTCGGGATGCCGCTCTCGGCGCTCACTCCCGCCCCGGTGAGGGCTACAATGAAACGCGCCCGGCGCAGCGCCGCAACCAGTTCTGGGGGCAGAGCATCAGCGATCGTCATGGTATGCCTCTAACGTGAAAATAAGCTGCTGGGGCAGGGGCATGGGGAAACCGGGTTTCCCCATGCCCCTGCCCGCGGGAGGGTGTGGGAGGGCACAGCCCTCGAGCAGGGGACTGGGGAAACCGGGTTGCCCCACACCCCCACCCGCGGGAGGGCCTCGCCCTCACGCAGGGGGATGGGGAAACCGGGTTGCCCCATGCCCCCGCCCGCGGGAGGGTTGGGGCGGGCGCCGCCCGTGCGCAGGGGGCTGGGGAAACCGGGTTGCCCCACACCCCCATCCGCGGGGGGGCCTGGCTCTCACGCAGGGGGATGGGGAAACCGGGTTTCCCCATCCCCCCACCCGGTGGGTGGGTTTGGGCGGGCGCAGCCCTCGAGCAGGGGGCTGGGGAAACCGGGTTGCCCCACACCCCCACCCGCGGGAGGGCCTC
>DAOTYR010000148.1:0-2328 GCA_034434655.1 Chloroflexaceae bacterium | reverse complement strand
CTGGCGGCCTGCGGCGCGGCCCCGGTCGCGCAGGTAACGCCCACACCGGCCCCTACTATCGTCGCGGACCGCGCCGGCTGGCCCGCGCGCTTCCGCATCGGCCTCTTCGGGGGCGATGACCCCAACGCGGTGCTGCGCACCGCCGAACCGTTCCGCGCGCTGCTCGAGGCGCGTCTGGGCATCCCCGTCGAGATCCAGACCGGCGCCAGCTACAGCGCGGTGATCGAAGCCATGCGCGCCGGGCGGGTGGATGCGATGGAGATCGGTCCCTTCGCCTACGTGCTGGCAGTGCAGGAGGCCGGGGCCGAGGCGCTGGCGGTAGCGGTATACCCGCAGAATGAGTCCAACCCGGTCTATGACCCGGCGGCGCCCAGTTTTTACTACAGCGTCTACGTGACGCGCAAAGGCTCGGGGATCAATCGCCTCGAAGATCTCCGGGGCGCCAGCTTTGCCTTTGTTGATCCAGCCTCGACCTCGGGCCACCTGGCGCCGCGCGCCGGGTTGATCAAGGCCGGCATCAACCCTGATACGGAGATGCGCGCGGTGTTTGCCGGCTCGCACCCGACTGCGGTGCTCGCGGTGTGGAACGGGCGCACGCAGGCGGCGGCCACGTTCGAGGCCAACCTCTACCGCCTGCAACGGGAGGGACAGGTCGAGTTCTGCGGCTTTCCCGATCAACTGAGCAGTGTGGTGCGCACAGCCGAGGAGATCCGCACGGTGTTTGAGAGCTGTCCGGAGGGGCACCTGGCCATTCTTGGCTTCACCGACCCCATTCCCAACGCTCCCTTCGCGGTGAACAGCCAGTTACCCGCGTCGTTCAAAGCGGCGATGACCAGTCTGCTGCTCGAAGTGAAGGAGCACCCCGACCTGGTCGCGGGGCTGCGCTACTGGTACGATCTGCCGCCGCCCGCGCTGAACCTGCCGAGCGTAGACAGTTACTACAACCCGCTCCGCGAGATCGCCCGGCTGCTGAACCTGGATCTGCAGGAACTGGCGCGCTAGCACGAATGCCTTTCGAATAAGCGAATGCGGTGCTTCAGCCTCCCTTCACTGGGGGTGAGAAGCCGCACTCCCGCCCCCGACGGGGGAGGGCTGGAGGGTGTAGCGTTCCCCGGCCTGAGCGCCCCTGCGGGGCGCGAGCACAGGTGTGGAGGCCAGAGGGTGATCGTGACACTGCCCATCGCCCTGTATCTGCTGTGGATCGCCAGGACGTTACATGAAACCTAAAAAACCCGGTTAGCGCAAATACGTCCCGGGTCAAGCCGCGCGGCGCCGGGAGCGCGGGCAGCTTGCCACCCGCTCAGGGCCCGGCGGTCAGGACCCGGCGGGCGGGCCGCCCGCGCTCCCGGGGTAACCCAACAGGTATTCGCGCTAACAAAACCCGTATGCCTGCGCCAGGATCTCGATGGGGTGCTTGCACGCCACCCCGGTCGCGTGGGTAATCTGCCAGCGGCAGGTCTCGCTGTCGCACAGGGCCAGGTCGGAAGCGCAGCCGCGCACGAAGGCGAAGAGCGGGGCGCCCACGTCCATCCCGATCTGGTACTTCTCGCGCTTGAGGCCGTAGGTGCCGGCGATGCCGCAGCACGCGGCCCGGCTGGGGATGAGGGTGAGCCCCGGGACGAGACCGAGCACGTCCAGCGATGGCGTGCCCAGACGATGGGCGCGGTACTGGCAGGGGGCATGGTAGGGCAGCGCCTGCGCAATGGGGGTAAAGGCGGTGTCGAGTTCGCCGCGCCCGGCCAGGTGGCGCAGGAACTCGAAGATGTCGTAGGTTCCCTGGGCGACCGCGCGCGCCTCGTCTTCGTGCATGCCGAGGATGTCGGGGGCCTCTTCTTTGAGCGTGAGGGTGCAACTGGTGCTCGTCCCAACCACCGGAATGCCCTGGCGCACATAGGGGAGCAGCTTGCGCACATTGGCCGCATGGGCGGCGCGCGCTGCCGCGAAGTCGCCGTTGGAGATCAGCGGCAGGCCACAGCAGTTCTGCGGCGCCAGGATGACCTCGAAGCCGTTGCGCTCCAGCACCGCCACCGCTGCCTGGCCCACCCACGGCTCGTAGTAGTTGGTCGCGCAGCCATGGAAGTAGACCACCCGCCGCCCGGCGCCGGTCGCCGGGTTGGCCGC
The DNA here is from genome assembly GCA_034434655.1 of Chloroflexaceae bacterium. GTDB lineage: Bacteria > Chloroflexota > Chloroflexia > Chloroflexales > Chloroflexaceae > JACAEO01. The sequence goes on along the minus strand of DAOTYR010000148.1, from coordinate 207 downwards.
GCGCCGGCGGCGCCGCCTGAACCAGGCCCGGAAGCTGTACATGCTGGCCATGGGCAGGGGCGCGGCCCGGTGGATGCCGAGCAGCCGGTCCACCAGCCAGCGCGCGGGGCCGAAACGCAACCCGGCGTTCACCAGCGGCGCGTGGGGGCCGCAGCTCAGACGGCCCACCAGTTCGGAGCGGGCGATCAGCCAGTTGCGGAAGGGCAG